>NZ_CAJPOU010000005.1 GCF_905372335.1 Streptococcus sp. A12 | reverse complement strand
TGAATCGGTTCTGTTTTCATAATCTTCTCCTTTTGTTTTTAAAGAGCCGTGTCTGTTTAGACTTTCGGACGCAACGCTCTATAGATTTTTGATTTGAACTGCTTCTCCTTTCACAGATCCCTTAGTCGACATCAGGGATTCTCTTGAAAAAGATTGTTCAACAGTTCACAACCAATCATACGCCTATTTTCATAGAAGTCAAGATTTTTCTGAAATTTTCCTAAAAACGTTCGGGAATTAAAAAATAGATCAAACATCCCTGAAGACTTCAGAAAATCAATTGGAGATAACTGCTATAAAAAACAAACACCATTTCTGATATTTGTTGAGACTGTAGACAAACTGTTCTTTTATATAAATCTAATAACTTCTTTAAAGATGAAATAATATTATTTATTAGATTTATTCGACCATCTTCAGAAACTTTCCTCTGTGAGAAAAGTGCTAGAAACAATAGTGTTTCTAGCACTCGGAATTATTGAGACCTTAGGCTCAATAATTAGCCATGGAACTTCTTCGAAGTTCGCTGACGTCCACACTCACCTAAGGAAAGTTATTTTGAGTATTTTATCTTCAATCTGAAACAACTTAAATAAAGTGACTTATTTCAATTTAAAATTCGGATTATTTTTTGATAAACCCTTCTTTCACCAGAAAGTCACGTGCTACTTGATTAGCTGACTTGCCTTCTACTCCGACTTGGTAGTTCATCTGACTCATCTGTTTCTCTGTGATTTTACCAGCCAACTTATTCAGAATGCCTTCTAATTCAGGGTGTTTCTTAAGAAGGGCTTCTTTCATGAGGGGCGCCCCTTGATAAGGTGGGAAGAGTTGCTTGTCATCTTCAAGGACCACCAGGTCATAGCGAGCCAGCTCGGCATCTGTTGAGTAGGCATCTGTTATCTGGATATCGCCAGACTGGATAGCTTGGTAGCGAAGGGCTGGTTCCATGGTGGAGACTTGTAGATTAAGACCATAGACCTTCTGCAGGCCCTTGTTTCCGTCTTCTCGGTCGTTAAACTCCAAAGTAAAGCCTGCCTTGAGTTGCCCTTCCACCTTTTTCAAATCTGAAATGGTCTTAAGGCCATACTCCTGGGCAATCTTCCTAGGCACTGCGACAGCATAGGTATTCTGATAAGCCATGGGTTTGAGCAAGGCTAGGTCGTCTTGTTGCTTGATCCCATCTCGGGCAGCTTGATAGACTGCTCCTGGATCATGACCGACTTGTGGCGCCGGCTTGAGGAGACTTTCGGTCACGGTCCCTGTAAACTCTGGATAAATTGCGATATCTCCTTTTTTCAGGGCTTCATAGAGGAAGGTGGTCTTACCAAAATTCGGCTTGACGGTCACTGTCATATCCGTATTTTCCTCGATCAAGATCTTGTACATGTTAGCTAGAATTTCGGGTTCTGGTCCTAACTTCCCAGCAATGACCAGGTTTTCTTTTTCTGGTTTTGGAAGAAGACTTGGCGTATAAGAAGCTCCTAATCCAAGGACCATGACAGCAAAGGCCGCAAAGATGGTCCGCAATTTGGCCTTTTCCATCCATTTGAGAAGAAGGTTAAAGGCGATGGCCAAGAAGGCAGAAGATAGGGCACCGATCAAAATCAGACTGGCATTATTGCGGTCAATCCCTAGAAGGATAAAGGAACCGAGTCCCCCAGCTCCAATCAAGGCAGCTAGAGTAGCCGTCCCGATAATCATCACAGCTGCTGTCCGAATTCCAGACATGATAACAGGCATAGCCAAGGGAATCTCGAACTTCTTGAGTCGTTCCCACTTGGTCATCCCAAAGGCTACCCCTGCTTCTTCTAGACTTGGTTCAATCCCTTGCAAACCTGTGATGGTATTTTGAAGGATGGGGAAAATGGCGTAGATGACGAGAGCTGTCAAGGCCGGAAGCGTCCCAATGCCCATAATGGGAATGAAGAGGCCGAGAAGAGCCATGGAAGGAATGGTCTGGAAGATCCCAGCTACCTGTAAAACCCAGTTGCTGGCTCTCTTACGTGTACTTAAATAAACAGCTAGTGGGACAGCCAGAAAAACAGCAAGGAGCAAGGTCAGTAATGACAGTTGCAAATGTTGACCCAGTGCAGTGAGCCAGTCCCCAAAGCGTTCTTGAAAGGTTGCAAGTAGTTTAGACATGGTGAGCACCTCCAAATAAATCTGCGACAAAGTCGTTGGCTGGCTGGGCTAGGATGGTTTTAGAATCCGCCACCTGCACAATCTCTCCTTCTTGCAGTACTGCAATCCGGTCGCCTAATTTTAAGGCCTCGTCTGTGTCATGCGTCACAAAGATGGTGGTCATACCAAACTCTTTGTGCAATTTTTTAGTCAGAGCCTGCAACTGCTTACGGGAAATGGCATCCAAAGCTGAAAAGGGCTCATCCATCAGCAAGATTTTTGGTTCCCCAATGATGGCCCGCACAATGCCAATCCGCTGTTGCTCCCCACCCGATAACTCGCTTGGTAAACGATGGGCATAGTCTGCAGCAGGCAGGCCAACCTTGTTCAAGAGTTCTTCGGTTTTAGAGGCAATTTTCTCCTTGCTCCAGCCCTTCATCTCAGGAATGAGAGCAATATTTTCAGCAACTGTCAAGTTAGGAAATAGGGCAATGGCTTGAAGGACATAGCCGGTACTGAGACGTAACTCCCGTTCATCATAGTCCTTGATCCGTTTCCCATCCATATAGATATTTCCATCTGTCGGCTCCAAGAGACGGTTGACCATCTTGAGCATGGTGGTCTTTCCAGATCCTGAAGGACCCACTAGTACCATAAATTCTCCATTTTCAATTCGGAGATTGACATCTTTTAAAATATTTTTATCCGTGTAGCGCAAGGCTACATGTTTGTATTCAATCATGTTCTTCCTCAATAAATTTTCTATCTCTAAGAATATCCAATAGACTACTTGCTGGATGCCCTAGGACTTTTTCGACATCTGTTGAAACCCCAGCCTGTTCGCCAGCTTTAATCGCTGTATAAGTACTGACCCAGGCATCGTACTCCCAGTTTTGTGCTGGCCATTTTTTCCGTGACTTATAGGCTTCTTCTACTGATTCATCTACATACGTGATGGTCTTACCGCTCTCTTTTGAGAGGAGCGCTACGATTTCTTCCATGGAAAGATCCTCTGGCCCTGTCAGATTCAAGGTTTGATTTTCCCACTCCTTAGGATTTAAAAGAATCTCTGCTGCAACCCTAGATGTGTCCTTACGGGCAACAGCTGACACAAGACCACTTCCTGCTGGACCACGAATTTCTCCATTTTCAAGCGCAATATCAATCAAGAAGTCCAAGTAAAAATTATCTCTCAAAAAAGTGTAGGTGAACCCTAACTCCTTGATATAGGCTTCCGTCTGGGCATGATCTCGAGACAAAGTGAACGTTGCCTTCTCATCTGCCCCATAAAAAGAGGTATAAACAATATGCTGCACCCCTGCTAGTTTTGCAGCATCTAAAAACTCCTTGTGCTCCTTGACACGCTCTGGATTTTCCCGAGCAGATACCATGAACAAGATATCGATACCCTTCAAGGCCTCAACCACCTCTGGAGTATTAGCATACACTATTTTACGGATTTCCGCAGACGCGTAAACTTTTGCACGCTCTGGGCTTTTTGCTAGATGGACTGAAGCGATTCCTTTTTTATCAACAAGATCAGCCACATAGGAACCTAATTTCCCTGTTACACCTGTTATTCCAATCATAACTGTTACTTCCTTTCCCTAGATGTCATTCTCTTTAGCTTTTAGATTTGAGATAATACGCTCTTGATAAGCTTCAAATTCCTGGATTTCTTGATCAGAAAATCCTTGATAAAAAATCTCTCCAAGTTCGTTTCTGACACGGTCTCCAATCTCTTTTTGTGCCCAACCGAGGTCTGTCAAAGAGATATATTTTTTCCTTTTATCCTGGGTACAAGGTTGAATCGTGACCAAGCCTTGTTCTTCCAATTTCTTAACCATACTGGTCAATGTATTATTGGCTAGACCCGTTGCAAGAGCGATATCGGTCGCAGTAGCGCACCCCAACTCTTGCTTCCACAAAATCGTTAAAATTTTTCCCTGTTCACTTCTGTATTGAGCATCTGGTTCCTTGCTCAAGAGTTTTTGAAAGATACGCCCGTTTAACAAACGAATCTGTAGAGCTTGATAGCCCCCTAACCCCTTGTTCATTTCAACTCCTTATTCTTCTATATCGAACTTTTTGAACTATTGTAACACTCTGTATTACATCTGTCAACTATTTCGATATCGAAATATTATTTTTTTTTTTTTTAAAAAAAAGAGTTTGGCCAAGACCAAACTCTGGATAATAAAAATTACTCTTCTTCCACTAAGCGTTTGAACTCTGCCTGGAGTTCAGCATTTTCTGTCGGTTTAAGATACATTTGTCCTCCATTAGTTGTATCTGAATGAAAGACGATCGGTTCTCCCGTATTGGTGATAGCGAAAAAATAACTATGAACATCTGGAAATTTATCCCAATTACTGTAGCGTTCTACAATTCGATATTGAGCATTTCCTAGACCTGTATCCGTATACTCGGCATTCATTTTCTCACTTGGTCCATCATCCCTAAGTGTATAGAGGTGGTCAGCCCCAACGTCTCCTCCTGCGATTCCCTTTTGATAATTGGGTTGTCCTAGTCTTCCCCCCCAGTCCTTTATAAAAGCTTCCAGTTTCGCTGATTTGTTAGCGTTCCAAGGAGCTTTCAATTGTGTTTCTGATTTAGTTGAACGACTTGGAACTTCAAATTCCTGCCAATCGAGGCCTCTTAAGTCAATTTGATCCGATGCATTTTTTCCAAAATCAGCAGCAATATCATTTGCTTGTATTTGAATCTCTTTTTCTTGGAGTATAGTCGCTTGCACTTGCTTAGCATTAAGCTGATAAAGAGTCCCATAACCTTGCCCCGTTCCCGAGGACCAGCTAAGCTCTAGAACTTCTCCTCCTTTATAGACAAGCGCAGCATTTCTTGCTCCACCATGACCTGCCACGAACCCTTCTGCTAAAAGGACTGGTTTCCCAGCTTGCAAATAGTAAAGACCGGTTAAGAAATATTTGCCACTCACATTTAGGTCTGCAATCAGCAGTTCCTCTATCCCATCATTATTCAAATCCGCAAAGGCATAGCGCATTTCATCTGCTTGGTTGACCGCATTCTCAACTGCCCAACTATTGATTGGACGCTCAGTTGCTTGTAAACTTTGATAGAGACTTGCGATACTTGCTGTATCCTTTGGCGAGGTCAAAATCTTTTGATAATCCTCAAATATGGGCTGGTACAACTTCTTGTAATCCTTTTTCACCTCTTTTTTAGTAACTTTTTTACCGGAAGATGATATCGACGATGTTTCCGAGCTGTTATTCAACTGACTAGAATGTCGGGGAGTCCGTTTGCTACAACCAACCGTAATAAGTCCTGCTAGTAGAAGAATGAATGCTCCTAATTTCTCTTTTCGTTTCATAAGTTTCTCCTTTTGTATCATCCCTGATAGCTGTACTTTTCTCTTTATATTATACCATAAAAGAAGGCTACACCTAATAATTTGTGTAAAACCTTCTTAGTATATATGATTTAATTCGGATTTTTCTGCTCCTGCCGATTTTGATGATCCTGACTTTCAATGTGTTGCTTGATCAAGGCGACCACTTCATCATTGGTCGGAAGGTCTGAGTGTTGCGCATCCTCTCCTGTCACCGTGATCTCTGTATAACTTGCTGCTTGATTTTGATAGATATACTTACCAGCCGATACACTAGCATCCGGAACCAACTCATCCGAGTCATAGGTAATGGTACCAGCTACCGAATACATATGAAGGGTTGTCGGGATAGCTTCTCTGTTCTTAATAAAGTCCGCCAACATCTCTGATTTATTCTTGATGTTGGTCTCGGTAAAGTTATAAGGGGTCCCAATGGTCATGAGGGTCTTGAGATCCACGTCATAATCCCCTAGATAATTTTCAATAAAGGCTGTATAAATCAAGCCTCCATTGGAGTGGGCCAGTCCCTTAAAGTTGTTAAAGTTGTATTTCGATTGTAGGGCTTCAAATGCTTGGTTGACCATCTTAGCTTGCTTTTTAATATTGCTGTAACCATCCTTGTTGTTTTCAAAACCAATGACGATAATCGGTTCATTGTCTTTGGCATCAATACTTCCATTATAAGTAATGGTACCATCATTCCAGACCTTGACCTTGAGCAGGCTGTGTTTGGTTCCTTGCCGGTCTTGATTGAGCTTAGTCACCAAGCCATCAAAGCGGTTCTCTGTCGCAGAGCTTCCCGGGATCATGATAATTGGCGATAGTTTTGAATTATAGAACTTTTCGATTTTCTGGACATTTTTTCGAGTCCAGCTATAAGAAGGCACAGCCAAGCCAATCAAGAAAAGGCAGACCAAGGTGAAGACCAGCGCTGTTTTTTTAGAGATTTTCATGGCTTCCTCCTTCTTCTAGCAAATCTTTCCGAACTTTGTTGCCCATACGGACAAAGGGAATATAAAGGGCCACGTCTAGGGCAAAGCAGAGGAGACTCACAGCTAAAGCTCTCAGGCTTCCTCCCGTCCCAATAAAAGCATAAAGGATGCCTGGTGTCCCATCTGGCACTGGATAGACAGCTGCTGGCATCAGTTTGAAGCACAAAGCCAGAGCTGCAATTCCCATATTGACCAAGGGGATCAATAAGAAGGGAATCACATATAGCAGGTTGAGGAGGACCGGGATTCCTACCATAAAAGGAGCGCCATTGTTAAAGAGGCTTGGAAAGATACTAAGGAAACTAACTTTCTTGTCCTTTTGACTTCGTGAAACCAGTAAGATCGCAACCAAAAGTGCCAGGACTGCACCAACTCCTGCCACCATACCATAACTGCGGTACAAATTGGTCAAGGTGTAGAGATAAGGAATGCCAGTCGTCGTATGATTGGTGACGGCATAAGTCAGATTTTCCAAGGCAAAACTATCATCCGCTATCGAGTTCAAGGCAAAAACCTGACTGTTTCCTACCCAACCCGATAAGCCATTCAAGAGTCCCATGACAAAAGTGGATAGGAGGTGATGACTGGTCACGGTCAGTGAACTGAAAAACTGACCGATGGTCTGAAAGACACGGTACTGATTGCCCAGGACTAAGAGGCCATTTAAACTGACTCCTAAGAGCAGAGACAAGAAAATCGGACGTACAGTCTTGGGTTGATAAATAAAGTCTTTATTGACGATTTGGTCGTCACTGGCTTTGGACAGACGAAAAATCTGGCCAATTAGGTAACCTAAAAAAATCGCCAGGAAAATATTGGTCGTCGCAGGTAGATTGATGTGAGATAGTTGCCCATCCCGAAGAGGCCCCATCAATAATCCCTGTGAGCTAACAAGAAAACTAACCATAAGAGCTGTCACACCAGCCGTCCCTGTACTTCTCCCATAATGTCCAGCTGTATATTTTCCTGCAAAATAGGTTGCTAAAGGTCCAGCCAAACCGCTTGTAAAATTAGAAAGATTGGACAAGACTTGACCCGTGACCTGAAACCCTGGGAACCAGTCCGAAACAGAAAAGAGCATATTTATATAGCCTCTATCTGAAAAGAAGGACTGGGAAATCACGCGAACAATTGCTGAGAAAAGTAAAAATGGAAAGAGAGATACCAAGGTCTTCTGGGTGATTTGTACAAATCCACGCTCTCGAAACCAGAGAAATTTTTGCACCAAATATTTTATCATTGTCGCTCCTACTATCCTTGTTGACCCGTTAGGTGCCATTACTCGTGCACACCCTTCTGTTTTCTTCATTATAGCATATTCCCTCACACAAAAACTCAAGCCAACTGACTTGAGTTTTCTTCTTATCAATCATTGTAGCCATCTGGGTGGCTGGAATGCCAAGCCCAGGCGGTTTGGATGATGGTTTCGATATTGTCAAATTTTGGTTGCCAGCCAAGGATGGCACGAGCCTTCTCAGAGGATGCGATCAGGGTATCTGGATCTCCTGGTCTACGATCTGCGATCTCAAGAGGGATCGGATGTCCCGTCACCTTGCGGGCTACTTCAACGATTTGAAGATTAGAGAATCCGGTCGACGAGCCCAGATTAAAGGCGGTCGATTCATTCCCCTTGCGGAGATACTCCACCGCTAAAAGATGGGCATCTGCCAAGTCAAATGGATGGACATAGTCCCGAACATTAGTGCCATCTGGTGTCTGGTAGTCATCCCCAAAAATAGCGATCTTTTCGCGTTTTCCTTGGGCCACTTGTAAGACGATCGGTAAGAGATGGGTCTCTGGTCCATGGTCTTCCCCAATAGATCCGTCAGGCTTAGCACCTGCTACATTAAAGTAACGAAGGGGCACATACTTGATGCCGTAGGCTTGATCAGCCCAACGCATGATGGTTTCCATCATGAGCTTGCTTTCGCCATAAGGATTAATCGGTTTTTGCGGAGTGGTTTCAAGAATCGGAATTTCTTCTGGAATGCCGTAGGTGGCAGCAGTTGAAGAAAAGACGATGTAGTGCACCCCACATTCATGCATGACTTCCAAGAGCTTGACCATGCCTGCTGTATTGTTGTCAAAATATTTCAATGGATCTGCCATGGATTCAGCAACCAGTGAGTAGGCCGCAAAGTGGATGACCGCATCGATATCGTCATGTTCCTTAAACACAGTGCGCATAAAGTCTTGATCCGCCAGGTCTCCTTGGTAAAAGACGGCATCTGGATGCACCGCTGCACGGTGGCCCGTGACCAGACTATCGACCACGACGACTTTTTCCTGTCCTTCATTGACCAAACGGTCCACCATGTGGGAACCGATATAGCCAGCTCCTCCGAGTACGAGTATTGCCATTTATTTTCCTTTCGCTTCATTGTCTTCTCTCTTATTGTACCAAATTTCTGCCTCTTCTCCACACTTAAAGTGTCGCAACAAAGCGTCTAAAGGCTGTCTGGCCTTCTGCTGTTCGCTTGTAGACACCAGCATCTTCCAGCACCCGCGCAAAGATTTGACCGACTGATTTACGGACAAGGGCTTCTGCCCCTGCTTCATCTGTGAGGGATGGGTGAGTGGCTTTCAAATCATCTGCCCAAGTCTGGTGGTAGGTCGCTACCGTGCTCTCACGTCCAAGTAGATAGTCTTGGACCTGCTTGAGTTCTTCCTTAAGACGAGGTGGCAAAATCGCTAGCCCCATGACTTCGATCAGGCCGATATTTTCTTTTTTTATGTGTTGCACATCTGCATGCGGGTGATAGATACCATCTGGATGCTCTGGTGAGGTTTGGTTGTCACGGAGCACCAAGTCCAGTTCATAATGCCCATCACGAATCCGTGCAATGGGGGTAATGGTATGGTGGGGCTGACCGTCGGATACCGCTAAAACTTGAACGGCTGGATCAGAGTAGCCTCGCCAGGCTGTTAGGATATGGTCTGCCAGGGCAATCAATTGCGCCTTGTCGTCCGATTGCAAGCGGAGAACCGACATGGGCCAGTTGACAATTCCTACCGATACAGCCTCAAAGCCCTCAACGCTAAAGCTTTCCTCCACAGGAGCTAGCTCCATAGGGAAGGTGTGGCGTCCGCCTTGATAATGATCATGAGTCAGGATGGATCCCCCTACAATGGGCAGGTCTGCATTGGACCCTGCAAAATAGCCTGGAAAAGTCTCGACAATGGTCAAGAGTCGCTCAAAGGTCTTGCGACTAATGGCCATGGGAACATGCTGGCTATCGAGGAAAATGCAGTGTTCATTGAAGTAGGCATAAGGGGAATACTGGAAACCCCAATCATGACCGTCCATGTCAAAGCGAATAATCCGATGATTGGCCCGAGCTGGATGGTCTAGGCGACCTTGATAGCCTTCATTTTCAACGCACAATTGGCAGGCTGGATAGTGACTGGCTTTGGCAAGCTTGGCCGCTGCAATGTCTTTAGGATCTTTTTCAGGTTTTGACAGATTGATGGTGATTTCAAGAGAGCCATAGGGAGTCTCTGCTTCAAAAGCTATATTCTGCGCAATCGCTTTGACCTTGATGTAATCATTGAGCTTAGAGAGAGCATAGAAATCCGCAATCGCATCTTCTTTAGACTGACGGTAGGTCTCCCAGAAACGATGGTTGACCTGACTAGGGCTAGGTGTGATCCAATCCATCAACTCTGCACCCAAGCTGTCCTTCGCGGTCATGCTATCTTGAATCATATTATTCGCAACCGCAATCTCCACCAGCTGATCTTTGAGCGCAATCAAGTCCTCTTTTTGAGCTGGTCCATCTAGCCCCTCTTCTCCAACGCGACTCATGACGCGATTTTTTAGATAAATACGATCCATCTCTTCGTAGTCACTGGCCTTAATGACGGCTGTGACAAATGCATCCAAAATTCCCTGATTCATTGATTCTCCTTCTTACTTTTTAAATAGTCTCTGACACAATCTAAATCCTGGAAAACTTGTTCTGCTTTAGTTAAGAAAGACTGTGCTGGTACTTTTAAATCTGGAACACAAATAACTGGAATCCCAGCTCTATAGGCTGCTTCAATCCCTGCTTCACTATCCTCTAGTACTAAGCAATTCTCTGGCAAAGCATTCAAATCACTACAAGCCTTTAAAAATATATCTGGGTAAGGTTTACTTCGCTGGACATCTTTTGCAAAAACTAGATGGTCAAATAAGGACAGTATCCCATTGCTATCCAAGATTATTCTAGCCCGAGATTCAATACTTGAAGTTGCTAGGGCGATTGGAATACCTTCTCTTTTCAAAAAACTAAGCAAATTCTTAGCACCTTTTTTTAAATTGACACCTTGAGCTAAGATTTGAGCTTCCAGCTCATAAACTCTATCCAAGGTTTGGTCAAAGTTCCAGGGTAAATCATAGGTATCCAAAAATCGTTGAACATTCTCCTCTTCCCTATGTCCACTGTAGTCTCTAGAGTAGGTTTCTTCTGTGAAAGGAATTCCAAAATCTCCAAGCAATTCTTGATAAACTTTTAGAGAAATGATTTCCGTATCAGCTAATAAGCCATCTAAATCAAATATTACAGCTTCCATTTACCTCTCTCCTAATCTAAAACGTGACTGCCCCCTGCTACTTCAGCAATATAAAAGCTTGGAGTATAGCCAACGACTTCTTCATAACGGTTGCCGACAGCTTCTTCAAATGCTTCAACTTTATCTTTATTTACAAGGGCAATGGCACAACCACCAAAGCCTGCTCCTGTCATACGAGCGCCCAAGACACCTTCTTGTTCCCAAGCTGTATGCACCAAGGTGTCCAATTCAAGTCCAGTTACCTCATAATCGTGTTCTAAGGATACGTGGGAAGCATTCATGAAACGGCCAAAAGCTTCCAAATTTCCTTCTTCCAGAGCCTTACGAGCTTGGAGTGTCCGTTGGTTTTCGAGGACAGCATGGCGAGCTCGTTTGATGCGATTTTCATCCTTGATCAAGTAGCTATAGGTATCAAAATCCCAGACATCCAATTCACCCAAGGTTTGGATGTCTAGTTTGCCTTGCAATTCTGAGACAGCTGTTTCACATTCCGCACGGCGTTCATTGTATTTTGAATCAATCAATTCTCGACGTTTGTTGGTATTCATAATCACGACGACATTGTCTTTCAAATCAAGGGGCACCAAATCATATTCCAAGGTGTTGGTATCCAGATAAATGGCCCGTTGGTCAGCTCCCATGCCGATCGCGAACTGGTCCATGATGCCAGAGTTGACCCCGATAAAGTGGTTTTCTGTTTGTTTTCCAATTTTAACCAAGTCCACCCGATCCACTGTCAAACCGTAGATCCTTTCTGCAATGACTCCCGTCAGCATCTCTAGTGAGGCTGAAGAAGAGAGACCAGATCCATTTGGAATATTCCCGTAGACATAGACATCCATCCCCACATCAATGGTGTGACCAGCTTCTTGCAAGAAATGAAGAACGCCTTTTGGATAGTTGGTCCAGTTGTGCTCCTCTTCAAACTGAAGGTTTTCAAGAGGAACTTCAATGATGCCCTTGTCTTCAAAGTTAGCAGAGAAGAAACGAAGAAGCTTATCCTCGCGTTTGCGAGCTGCTCCGTAGGTACCAAGGGTGATAGCTGCAGGGAAGACATGACCCCCGTTATAGTCTGTGTGCTCACCAATCAGATTGATCCGACCTGGTGAGAAAAAAGTATGATCCGCTTCTGCTCCAAAGACTGTTTGAAAAGCGTTCCGAAGTTCTTGAGTATTCATTGAGATTACCTCACTTATATAGTTATTTATCTTTAGTGTAACCCTTTTCATCAAGCAAATCAATTAATTTACTAAAATTTTAGTAAAATACACTAACCAGGCCAAAGCTATGATATACTAGAAGACAGAAGGAGAAAACTTATGGCTACATTAAAGGATATTGCCAGTCTCGCTAACGTATCCATCGCCACTGTTTCACGTGTGCTGAATCAAGATACTAGTCTTTCTGTAACGGAGGAAACCCGCCACAGAATTTTGACCGTTGCTGACGAACTAGGCTACACCAGACATCAGAAAAGTGGGAACTTTAAGAAAGAAAAACAACAAATTGTCATCATCCAATGGAAAAGTGAAGAGGGAGAGCTGGACGACCTTTACTACTACAACATCCGTTTAGGCATTGAAAAAAGAGCACAGGATCTCGATTATGGCATCCTACGCTATTTCAATGATATTCCCTTTCGATTGGGGGAGGAAGTTGTTGGGGTCATTTGTATTGGAAAGTTTAGTAGAATTCAGATTGTCGAGCTAGAAAAGCTAGCCAAGCCTCTGGTTTTTGTCGATAGTAACACTCTTAACCAAGGACATCCTTGTGTCACGACTGAATTTGAAAATGCTGTACAGACTGCTCTTCACTATTTACGAAAACAAGGGTGTACAACGATCGGTCTTCTAACCGGTGAGGAAAAAACGACTGACCTACTGGAAAGTATTCCCGATCCTCGGCGCAGAGCTTATCGTAACCACTGTATCGAAAGAAACATTTATCACCCTGAACTCATCCTCACAGGTAGTTTTACAGCTCAATCAGGCTATGACCTCATTTCCGCTAAGCTTCAGTCTGGCTCACCCTTACCAGATGCCTATTTTGCTGCCAGTGATAGTTTGGCCATTGGGGCTCTCCGCGCCTTTCAAGAAGCCGGCATCAAGGTCCCTGATGACATCCAACTCATCTCCTTTAATGATACCAGTTTAGCCAAGCAAGTCTTTCCTCCCCTCTCGACCATCACTGTTTTTACAGAAGAAATGGGACGCACCGCTATGGACGTCCTCAATAAACAAGTCCTAGCTCCGAGAGAAATACCGACCCTCACCATGCTAGGAACCAAACTCACCTTAAGAGAAAGTACCAAGAATGGATGATCTTCCATCCTTTTCGAAAATAAGAAACTATGAAAACACACGAAATTTTATACCAAACTTTGGCCCAAGCCCAGGATTATGTCAACGGCGAGCAACTAGCCCAGGAAATGGGCCTGTCTCGCACCTCTATCTGGAAGGCCATCCAGCGTCTAGAAAAAGAAGGCATCGAGATTGAGTCTGTTAAAAATCGAGGCTACAAGATCCTTTCTGGAGACCTCCTAATCCCCCAAGTCATCGAAGACCTTTGTCCATTGACAGTCTCCTATAATCCCCAGTGCCAATCCACCCAGTTAGATGCTAAGAATTCCATGGAAGCGGGTGGCCAATCTGCTACTCTGTATCTAGCTCCTTTTCAAACAGCTGGTAAGGGGCGTTTTGGGCGCGACTACTTCTGTCCTTCTCAAGGGGGAATCTACATGTCTCTCCACCTCAAGCCCAACCTCCCTTTCGATCAAGCACCTGCCTATACCCTCATGGTCGCAGCTGCTATCTATAAGGCTCTAAAATATCTAGCCTTACTGGATGTCGATATCAAGTGGGTCAATGACATCTACTACAAGGGGAAAAAAGTTGGAGGCATTCTGACTGAAGCCATCAGCTCTATCGAAACAGGCCTCATCACAGATGTCATTATTGGTGTGGGGCTCAATTTTTCCATAACTGATTTTCCAAAGGAACTGAAGGAAAAGGCAGGATCTCTCTTTGGCTCTCAGCCTCCCATTAGCCGCAATGAACTGATTGTTGAGATTTGGAAGGAATTTTTCACCACTCCAGAAGAGGAGCTTATCTACCTCTACAAGCAACGTTCACTGGTCCTAGGTAAGGAAGTCCGCTTCGAACAAAATAAAACCAGCTACCAAGGTCTGGCCAAGGATATCTCAGATAGTGGACAACTACTAGTCCAACTGGAGGACGGCCAAGAACGCTGGCTCAACAGTGGCGAAATTTCCCTCAAACAGTGGGACCTGTAAAACAGACCAACAGCTCAAAAAAATAAGCACCGTCGGGTGCTTATTTTTTATACTTATCTCGTTTTTTCTGATTGAGCTGTTGATCGATACTTTCGACCAATTTCCCTAAGATATAGCTGACTTGCAAATTTCTCAGGATCAAGAGAGTCCAGAAGATAGCTGCCAGATAGCTTTCTCTCATCACTGCATCATTGAAAAAATAGGTCTCAAAGGCTGTAAAGATAGCCATAGTCCAAAATTGACGTTTATTCATATTGTTATTCTACCACGATTTTCTGAAAAAAGCATAGGCTAGTCTTCTTGAATCGTAATTTTCTCAGAGAGAAAATCAAAACCTTCCGGAATGACAGACTCTTCTGCCACCTCGACTTCATCCTTGTGACCACGCGCTTTCTTCGAGAATTCCGCCCGGACCTGGGTCCACTCCTCCATGGAAATGGCCAAAATTTCAGGTGAGAATCCGGCTGCATTGCTTAAAATATTGCCAAACATGGTATTGAGGTTATCTCGCTTCATGGTCTGTTCGGCATTAAAGGCAGACTCAAAAGCTAGGATTGCATGGCGTTCATTGGCCGCAACCGGTTGAGAACCAACCAGCAAGGCCTTATCCGCCCCTGCTAGGCTTTCAATGATTTCCCCCCAGGCATTTTGCAGGCGGATGAGATTGTTACGAGCCAAATCTGGATTTTCAACCGCTTCTTGTAAGATGGCTTGAACCTTATTGCGGTCTACCCGATAGCCCTTGCTGGACTTTTGAGGACGGGCTGGAGCTGACTTAGCTATAGGAGCCCCGCTCCCTACTTGAGCTAATTGACTTTTCAGTAACTCCACTTCTCTTTTGAGTTGGTCCATTTGTGCAAAGAAATCTGCTGGAAGAGCCACTTGACTAGCTGAAGAACTTTCACCCTTGTATTCTGCCAAGCGAATGGTCATCATCTCTGTATAGATCTTAGGCTGTAGGCTGTTTTTGATATCTGCTAAGCTCCTTGTCGCAAGATCAATCCAAGCAAAGAGGGTGGCTTGCGGAATGGCTAGGTTCTGGTTAAATCGTTCACTGACATGGAGATTTTCCCCACCTGTCTGAACGATCAGGAGATCCCGTAAATACTGCAAGAGATCTGTCACAAAGCGGGCCATGTTTTTCCCATTATCAAAGATGAGGTTTAACTGGTCCAAGGCAGCTGTTGCATCTTGTGCTGCCAAGGCTGCAACATAGAGGTCTAAAGCTTCTTGACTGATGGAGCCTGTGATTTCTTCTGCCGTCTCAGTGGTCAATTGGGCACCAGCTGTCAGGCTGAGTGCCTGATCCAAGATGGACAAGGCATCCCGCATCCCACCTTCTGCCCGACGGGCAATAATGGCTACAGCTTCTTCTTCGTAATCAATGCCTTCTTTATCCAAAACAGCTTCTAGGTGGTCTTGAATGGCTGGCGTCTTGATTGATTTGAACTCAAAGCGTTGAACCCGTGAAAGGATGGTTGCTGGAATCTTATGCAATTCCGTTGTTGCTAAAATAAAGACAACATTTTCTGTCGGTTCTTCCAAGGTCTTGAGAAGTGCGTTAAAGGCTCCCGTCGAGAGCATGTGGACCTCGTCAATGATATAGACCTTATGAGGAGCCAAGCTAGGCGCATAGGTCGATTTATCACGGATATCGCGGATCTCATCCACCCCATTATTAGAGGCAGCGTCAATCTCAATGACATCCTCTAAACTGCCATTGGTAATGGCTTCACAGATATAACATTCGTTACAAGGCTCTCCCTCTTTTTGATTGGGGCAGTTCATGGCCTTGGCAAAGATTTTTGCCACACTGGTCTTCCCCGTCCCACGAGGTCCAGAAAAGAGATAGGCATGGCTAATTTTCCCCTGCTCGACAGCTTGTCGAAGGGTCGTCGCAATAACCTCCTGCCCTACAAGTTGGCCAAAGGTCTGGCTACGGTATTTACGATAGAGGGCTTGATACATTAGTCTACTACTCCAAACATCCTAAAATTCCAATTTGTTTTTTCAAGCAAGATAGCTACAAAACGTTCCAAATAAAGGCGATCTAGATCATCATAATCTCCCACTCGGTCCGAATCTAGATCCAACACTCCCAGCAACTGGTCTTTCAAGACCATGGGAACCACAATCTCACTCATGGCGCGACTGTCACAAGAGATATAATTGGCATGCTGGGTCACATCCTCAATTACCAGCGTCTCTCTTTTCTCTGCTGCTTCTCCACAGACGCCTTTTCCTAAGGCAATGTGGACACAGGAAACCTGACCTTGAAAGGGGCCTAAAATCAGCTCTTTTTGATCATAAAGATAAAAACCTGCAAAGACCGAATGTGGTAGGGCTTGATTGAGCAAAGCACTGGCATTGGATAAATTGGCCAAGGCATTGCTTTCACCCTCTAAAAGAGCTTCTAACTGGGCTAGTAAGAGTTGGTAACGTGATTCTTTTTCCTGTATATTCATAACCTTTATTATACCAAACTTTGGCTAGAAAATTAAGTATTTACAACGGAGCAACCTTTGATAACAACCCAACTTGCCATCAGAAGTATCAAGCAAATGTTCTCAATAAAAAAGCCAGGGAGCAAGGTCCTTGACTTTGTAAAAATTCATTTAAGCGTCTCTCCGAACATATTGGATCGCCCGATATGTCAGAAAGATGGTCAGAACAAGGGAAACAAACCAAATTGTCCGAAGTCCATAATATTGGATGAGGAAGGTCGAAAGAATAGCCCCTCCGACAAAACTCCCAATCAAGGAGGTCATAAAGAGGGATTCCCAGAAAAACTCCATCTTGCGATCCCGCACAAAATTCCCGTAAGCGACCATGGTCTTCTTGAGATTCCCTGTCATAAAGGAATGGTTGTAAGCATAGCCATCGACTTCTCCAAAGGAAATGGCTACAATCCCCAAGCTCAGTCCAAAGAAAGGCACGATCAGAACATTGGGCACTTCTTTTGGCAGAAAGCCAGCCACCAAGGTCGTCAGGACCAAGGGCACCAAGGTACTAAGCCGCCAAACCGAATGACTAAAGAAGCGCTGAAAGACGGTCATCAAAAAAATCCCGATCATAAAGGCTAACATGGTGGCTAGTTTGACCTCCACATCAGATATTTCATGGCCAATTAACCCAACGGATAGAAAGACCACGTTTCCCGTTTGGCCAGCCGCCAAGGTCCCTCCTCTTTCGATAAAGGTGTAGGCATCTGAAAAGCCTGCACACATAGTCAGCAGGCAGGCAAAGGCCTTACTTCTGGAGTGAAACTCTCTTCTTAACTTTTTCATATTTCTCCCTATTTGTCATGGAAAAAAGGCTGGGACACTACTTCCTAACCTCTCTCACTTGTTATCTTATCCTTCACGTGATTCGCTCAAAATCTTCTCAATCTTGGTCGTAATCAAATCAATAGCTACAGTATTGGTCACGCCTTCTGGAATGATGACATCCGCATACCGCTTGGTTGGCTCGATGAACTGATGGTACATCGGCTTCACCACTCCCAAGTACTGCTCGATGACGCTGTCCAAACTCCGACCGCGCTCTTCCATATCTCGCTTGATCCGGCGAATGATCCGCACATCATCATCAGTATCAACGAAAATCTTGATATCCATCAAGTCACGAAGACGCTTGTCCTCCAAGACCAAAATCCCCTCAACGATAAAGACATCCTGAGGCTCCTGGCGATAGGTCTTGGCACTACGCGTATGCGCTGCATAGTCATATGTTGGAATATCAACCGGACGTCCAGCCAACAACTCATTGATTTGCTCGATCATGAGGTCTGTATCAAAGGCAAAAGGATGGTCATAGTTGGTCTGAATCCGCTCTTCAAAGGTTAAATGGCTTTGATCCTTGTAATAAGAATCGTGCTCAATCATGGCAATCTTCTCATCCGGGAAGTGGGACAAAATTGCCCGAGAAACACTAGTTTTTCCCCCACCAGAACCGCCTGTTACACCGATAATAATTGGTCTGTTTCGCATCTTCTTCTCCATTTTCTATAATCCTATTTATTCTATCACAAAAGCGGTCACTTGACCACGACTTGAACCATTTTTCTATGGCTTTCATCCAAAATCAAAGAAGGAGCTCCTTTCCCCTTCCGTCCCAGTTCGAAAGGCCCATTCCATCTTTTTAGGGTGAAACATGATATAATGAAATCAGTAAATACCTGATTGAAAGGAGCTGCCATGCTGAAACTTGGTATCATCGGCACTAGTGCTATCTCCCATTCCTTCCTGGCCGCAACTAAAGAAACAGGCCACTATGAGTTAAGGGCAGTCTATTCACGGACCTTGGAGAAAGCTCGTAGCTTCGCCCAACCCTGTGGACAAGTGGCCCTCTATGATGATCTGATTACCTTTTTAGATAGTGACCTGGATGTCATCTACATTGCTAGTCCCAATTCACTCCACTATCCCCAGGCAAAATTAGCCCTCTTAGCTAAGAAACATGTCATCCTTGAAAAACCAGCCGTCACCACTCCCAAGGAATGGGAAGAGTTGGTCAAATTGGCCAAGGAGCACCAGGTCTATCTCTTTGAAGCAGCTCGCAACTATCATGAAAAAGCCTTTGCGACCATCCAAGACTTTCTCAAAGACAAAACCATCTTGGGTGGCCACATGACCTATGCCAAATACTCTTCTAAGATGCCTGAGTTCTTAAAAGGGTCTACTCCCAATATTTTCTCTGACCAGTTTGCAGGCGGAGCCCTTATGGATCTGGGTGTCTATCCCCTCTACTTTGCTATCGGCCTCTTCGGTCAACCTGAATCAGTAACCTATCAGGCGCGACAATTACCTAATTCAATCGATTTGAACGGACATGGTAGCTTGGTTTATTCTGACTTTGTCATCGGCATTCAAGCCGGAAAGGATGTGACCAGCAATCTTCCTGCTGAAATCTACACAAGAGACGGTACCCTCTTTCTGAGTGGCATTGAAGCCGTTAACGAGGCTGTTTTTCAAGACCATTCTGGAAACAGCTACCAGCTTTCAATCACTCCCGCCCCTCATAACATGCTAGAAGAAGCCCAGGCCTTTGCTAGTATGATGACAGAGGGCGACCAGATACTTTACCAGACTTGGCTCCAAACTGGACAGATGGTCCATCAAGCCCTCTATGCTATGCGCCAAGATGCTGGAATACACTTTAAGGACGAAAACTAATATGACACTAGTATTCCCACCGCTCTGGAAAGAGCAACTCAAAACCCTCGGCTTTGAGCAACTCACTGAAATCCAAGAACGCCTCTTTGAGCCGATCACCCAAGGAGAGAATGTGCTTGGGGTCAGCCCGACAGGTACCGGAAAGACACTGGCCTATCTCTTCCCTAGTCTTCTCAAGCTAAAACCTAAAAAAGCACAACAATTGCTAATTCTCTCCCCCAATACCGAGTTGGCTGGACAAATCTTTGATGTCACTAAACAATGGGCAGAGCCTCTTGGACTCAGTGCACAACTTTTCCTTTCTGGCTCTAGTCAAAAACGGCAAATCGAACGCCTCAAAAAAGGACCCGAAATTCTCATCGGAACTCCAGGCCGTATTTTTGAATTGATCAAGCTCAAGAAAATCAAGATGATGAATGTCGATACCATCATCCTGGATGAATTTGACCAACTTTTCAGCGACTCTCAGTATCACTTTGTCGACAAGATTTGCCACTACGCGCCACGAGATCATCAATTTATCTATATGAGTGCAACGACCAAGTTTGATCCAGAGCAAATCGAGCCCAATACCCTGACCATTCAAGTAGAAGGGCAAAGCTTGGACAATATCCAGCACTTCTATATGGAAGTGGACAAGCGTGAAAAGGTCGAACTCCTCAGAAAACTCTCCAATGTGGAAGAATTTCGTGGTCTCGTTTTCTTCAATAGCTTGTCCGACCTGGGTAGCGCTGAAGAAAAGCTCCAGTACCGAGAAGTCAGCGCTGTCTCACTTGCTAGTGACGTCAACGTCAAGTTCCGTAAAGTCATTCTGGAACGCTTTAAAGACCATCAGTTGACACTCCTTCTGGCAACAGATTTGGTGGCGCGAGGGATTGATATCGACTCTTTAGAATGTGTCGTCAACTATGAAGTCCCAAGAGATGCCGAAACTTACATCCACCGATCTGGGCGTACCGGACGCATGGGCAAAGAAGGCTATGTCATCACCTTGGTTAGTCATCCAGAAGAATTAAAAAGTTTGAAAAAATTAACCTCTGTTCGTCCTTTAATTCTTAAGGGAGCTCAACTCTATATAGGAGAAGAATAAGAAAATCGTTCGTTGCATTACGAACGATTCAGATTGAAGATAAAGTAATTTTAAAAACTTTTCTTAGGTGAGTACGGACGTCAGCGAACTTCGTAGAAGTTCCATGACGTAGTTTTGAACCTAAAGTTTCAAAACTCCCGAGTGCCTGAATCAATAGTGTTTCAGGCACTTTTCTCACAGCGGAAAGTTATTCATATTCTTAAATGACAATAATTATAAGTCATTTTTTGAATATCATCTAGCTGTTTTATGTAAAACAATAGTTTGTCTACATTAAAAATCGTTCGTAATTCTACGAACGATTTTTTAATTCCGATTGTAATAGAGGCGATGACTTTCCACTTGGTGGTTTAAGAGTTCATCAACCGTGACAATAGTGTAGCCTTGCGATTGGAGGTATTCAATCACAGCTGGGAGAGCATTGATCGAAGTTTGGTGAATATCATGCATCAGGATAATTGATCCTGGTTTGACTTGTTTTTTCACCTCTGCTAAGATCTCTTCGGTGTTATGACTCTTCCAATCCAAGGTGTCCACATCCCACATGATAAAGGCTTGATCCACTGCATATTGAATGGCACTATTAATCGAACCATACGGAGGACGCGTAATCTTCGTTTGCACTCCAGTCACCTTTTGAATCACTTCTTTGGTATCCATGATTTCTTTTTGGACTGACTCCAAAGGCAACTTAGTTAAGACAGGGTGGTTCCAAGTATGGATCCCGATTTCATGTCCTTCCTGACGGACCCGTTTAGCCACTTCTGGATAGGCAGAGACATTCTTCCCAAGCATAAAGAAAGTTGCTTTAACATGGTACTTGTTGAGGATATCCAGGGCTTGGGGAGTCGTCGATGGATCTGGACCATCATCAAAAGTCAAGGCAACCATCTTAGCGTGACGTTGGGTTTGGTAGGCCTCATAAGCTTCAAGATCTCCAGAATTCAGGCGAGCAGAATCAATCACATCATAGAGCTTCGAAAGGGGCATATCGAAGGTTTCCATGCCCTCAATAGTAACTGGAAGGGTGATAGAAAGAACACCTTGATTGTAGGTGAACTGCCAGCTTGCCATATCACTTGCTGAGACAGCTTGCATCAGCTCTTCAATTCGATCTTCCCCTAACTGTAGGAAGACCAGCTGAGAGCGCAACTCTGTTAAGAGGGTTTCTTTGGCTAGATCAGCATCCGTAAACAATTGGGAGAATTGGAAGACCGTCCCCTCATCCGTTAGATAAAGGAGAGGTAGTTTGTCGATCCCATCTTTGATGAACTTGCCGTTTTTCCATTTGTACTTGGTCTTCTTCACCTGATAAGGATGAACCCCGACAAATGGGTCCTCTGAGCGTTCGGTATGATAGAACAATAGCTCTTTGGCTTGCTGATTCTTCTTCTCTTCTTGGGGAAGAGAGCCAACGTCAGCCAAAATTCTCTCTTTGACCACTGCGATAGGTTCTTCGTTATTTTTCGGGTAGTAGGCAGCAACATAAGATTGACCGACCATTCCTTTTTGAAGAATGGTATCTTTGTCTTTTTCAACTGCTTCTTCTTCCTGGATTGCTTTGGAAAACTGTTGATTATAATTTTTGATAGCGCGTGCTTCCTCAATCTTCTGATAAACAAGATAAATTCCCCCGATGA
Organism: Streptococcus sp. A12; assembly: GCF_905372335.1. Classification (GTDB taxonomy): domain Bacteria; phylum Bacillota; class Bacilli; order Lactobacillales; family Streptococcaceae; genus Streptococcus. The sequence goes on along the minus strand of NZ_CAJPOU010000005.1, from coordinate 28,819 downwards.
AAAGGAGGTTGAGGAGGATGAGAATAAGTATTTTCAAGTAGGATTTCTTCATACTCTTATTATAGCAATTTTATCACAAAAAAACAGTAGAAAACTCTAGAATCTAGAAAATAAAACCCAATATATTATATGGAAATTAAAGTAGCTCAGTCCTATCTCCTGTCACTTTGAACCGGAAACTTTCAAGCATAAAAAAGAACAGATGTGGTAACACCTGCTCTTTATCACAAGTTATATGATGCTGATTATGAGGATTTTTCACGAATCACTTCTACTTTGTAGCCATCTGGGTCCATAATAAAGTAATAGTTTGGAAGCGTTCCTGGCAAGCCTTTAGGATCTGTTACTTGGTAACCCTTTTCCTTATGCTCCGCATGAAGGGCTTCAAGGTCTGGCGCACTCAAGGCAACATGGGCAAAGCCATCTCCAATGACGTAAGGACCATGATCATAGTTGTAAGTTAATTCCAACTCATAGTCATCCCCTTCTAAACCAAGATAAACAATCGTAAATTTGTATTCAGGAAAATCTTTGCGACGCAATTCCTTAAAGCCAAACGCATCTGCATAAAAGGCAATTGATTTTTCTAAATTCTCCACTCGCAAACAAGTGTGTAACATTTTTGAAGCCATACGACACCTCTTTCTTTTTTTACTATTATACACTAGTCAGGCAAAAATAGCGATTATTTGAAATAGATGAAAAAGCTGAAGATTCCTCAGCTTAGAAGAAGACACAGGATTCTCAAAAACTTTCCTTAGGTGAGAAGGGACGTCAGCGAACTTCTACGAAGTTCCATGACTTAGTTTTGAACCTAAGGTTTCAAAACTCCCCTGTACTTGAAACATAACTGTTTCAAGTACTTTTCTCACGGCGGAAAGTTTTAGTACCTGCTTGGATGACTCTAATAATAAGGACTGCTTCTTGCTTTTTAAAATCACCTTACTTAGTTTATATAAAATAAGTTTGTCTATATTTTAAGATAAATACTCCTCAGTCCTACTTGTTTTTCGTTGATTTAGAAGTTGATTTCTTTTTACTATCTGACTTGGTTGCTAGTTTGACCTCGAAAATAGCACCTTTCGGCTTGTTATCTCGAACAGTAATGGTGCCATTAAAGGCTTCTACGATTTGCTTGGCTAAGGACAGTCCTAAACCAAAACCACCCTTTTGACGCGTACGCGCCTTATCCACTCGGTAGAATCGATCAAATATCCGCTTTTTATCTTCGTCTGCAATCCCTGGTCCATTATCCTCTACCCGAAGATAGAGATAGCGATCCTTGAATTGGGCGACAAACCGTATCTTTCCTTCTTCCTCTGTGTATTTGAGGGCATTGTCATACAAAATGGTCATCAGCTGTTTCAGTAGGACCTTGTCAGACACCAGACTCCTTTCGACATGATTCTCATACTCGAAGATTTTATCATTTTCCTCAGCAATGATTTCATAATTGGCAAAGGTTTGGTCGAAAAAAGAAGGAGGGATTTCACAAAACTCAGGTTTAATCCCATCATCTCGACGGGCTAAGTTTAAGAGATTGGTCGTCAGTAAGCGCATATTGCGAACCTCATCCAAAGAGGAGGCGATATTCTCACTGGATTCCATAATTGTTGCCTCTGGCTTTCGGAACAGGGTTTCCAAACGATTTTGCAAAACGGCTAAAGGTGTCCGCAATTCATGAGAAGCATTTTCGACAAAAGCCTTCTGCCGGTTCATGCTCTCTAAGAGAGGTTTCACACTCATTTTAGCCAGGAAGATACTTGCAAAGAGGGAAATGCCCCAGAAGCAAATCATGACCAAGGCGATTTGGCTCTCGTGTTTTTCACTGGTCTGCTCCAACTGGCTGATATTGGTCATAATCACGGCATATTTCACCCCATCAATATAATCATCGGGATCAATATCCACCAAATAAGCGCGATAGCTTTCCTTCTGCTTATAGTGGTTGGTAATTTGAATCTGCTTGATCTTGTTTAAATAGCTGCGACTAAAGGTCACTGTTTTTAGATCTAGGAAACCATTGTCCGTCGTTACATTTTCAAAATTATCATTCAAGAGGATGGCTGTACTATTAGAAGTGACCGATGGTCTAGGGCCATCCTCAGGACCAGGCTCATCATCTTCTGGTCGGTCATCATCTGGTTCGTCTCTTCCCATCCCATTTCCTGTACGATTGGCCAAGCTAATAATAGAATAGCGATCTTTACTGAGCATTTTTAAATTCTCGTCAACCGTTGTATAAAGACTGGAACGCATCACTTGAATAATAATCAAAGTCATGGTTGAGAAAATCAAGGTAAAGAGTCCGAAATAGCGGATGAAATAAGAAAAGTCATCCGCATTGACAGTTTTTTTAATTTTATTGAGCATCTTTCAGAATATACCCCACGCTACGCAATGTTTGGAGATTTTTTGCAAAGTCTGTTCCTTTTAACTTCTTACGAATCTTAGAAACATACACTTCGACAACCGAAATAGTCGTATCGCTATCAAATCCCCAAAGTCGATCAAAGATTTGTGTTTTTGGCAGGATAACATTTTGATTTTGAAGGAAATAAACTAAAAGGTCAAATTCTTTCCCTAATAGCTCTACTTCTTTCCCTTCAACAAGCGTAGAGTTTGTCGAGAGATTAACGGTTACATTTCCATAAGATAGGGTATTTTCATTGACCTTACCAGAGCGCTTCAACAATGCTTGGATTCGCATCTTGAGTTCTTCTAGGTAGAATGGCTTGGTCAGATAGTCATCTGCTCCCAACTCAAACCCATGGCCCTTATCGTCCAAGCTCTCTTTGGCTGTCATAATCAATACTGGAGTGGAGACACCCTTATCTCTCAATTCTTTCAAAACTTGGAAACCATCTTTTTCAGGGAGCATGAGGTCTAGCAAAATGAGGTCATAGATGCCACTTTCAGCCTCATAAAGACCTTCGTCTCCATCAAAGACTTGCATGACATCTGCAAAGTCATCTAAAAAATCAAATACTGAATTAGACAAACCGAGGTCGTCTTCGACTAATAGAATCTTAATCATGTGTACTTCTCCTTCTCATTCTTCCATACAGGGATGACGAGTATTTTCTACTCTATTATAACATGACCAGGCTTCATTCAGTAGCATTCAGATAGCGATTTCAACTTTTTTCTTAGCCTGCTGTCCCTGTCTCATCCTTTGATGAATTGTTTGTATTACTTGACGATTTTTTTGAATTGGACTTCTTAGAGGACTTTTTATTCGATTTCCCATTTTGTTGGTTATCTTGTTGACCTTGAGGCCCACCATCTTGTGGTGGTTGGCCATTCCTATTCCCTTGTCCTGGTCCACTGTTTTGGCCATCTTGCGGGGGCATACCGCCTGGTCCACCACCAAAGCCATCTTGTCCTTGACCACCTTGTGGTCCCTCTCCTTGTGGTGGTTGGCCATTCATTTGTCCTTGTCCTGGTCCGCCATTTTGTCCATCAAAACCTTGTGAGTTAGAAGGTCCATTTTGTTCTTGATGATTCCCATGGCCATTTTGTCCTTGAGAATTTTGGGCAGGCTGGTTACTATTTTGTGTAGCTACTGCTGCTTGTTGGCGTTGGGGAGTCGTATTGGCTGTCGCCAACATTCCCAAGCCAAATCCACCAGTCATCCCAACGATCAGTCCTCCTGTTGCTGCGGCAGTTGCCCACCACTTAGGACTTTTCTTAACGACAATCATTTTTTCAGTTCTTTCTTGCTTTTGTTCATTCGAAGCTTGCATTCTTTCAATTCCTTAAATTATTAATTTAAACAAGGCCTTTGTTTAGATAGGGATAGTTTACCGATTCTTCCTTAATCGTGACTAAATTTTTTCTTAAACTTTCCTAAAATGAGGATGGAGACAATTGTCACAGCTGAATAGAGTACTTGACAGGCTTACCTTCTTTTTTGTAGAATAGTTACCATAAAAACAAAGAGAGGTTTACTGTTTTGAAAAAAATAGAATCAATGACATTAATTGCCCTTGGAGCAGCACTGATTGCTGTCCTATCTCCATTTCAAATCCCCCTTGGTCCCATTCCAATTACGCTTCAGACTTTAGCAATCGGCTTGATTGCTAGCATCTATCGTCCTACAGAAGCCACTCTTTCTGTTCTCATTTACCTCCTCTTAGGTGCCATTGGCCTTCCCGTCTTTTCAGGTGGTCACGGAGGCATCAGCTCCTTCTATGGTCCCACTGCCGGATTCCTTCTATTCTTCCCTCTTCGAGCTTTGGTGACTTCTATCTTTGCTGGCCAAAAAGGACAACCCGTTCGCATCTTCCTTGCTAACGCCTTAGGGGAAGTCGTTCTCTTTATTGGGGGGGCCTTAGGTTTTATGCTCATAACCCACAAGAGTTTGGATCTCACCGTAAAACTGGTCGTCCTACCTTTTGTATTACCAGATTTGATTAAGATGACTTTGACAACGGTTTTCGCAGTTATTCTCTATCGCAATCTCAAACATCACCCATATTTCAAAAAAGCAAAATAAAAACTCTTAGAGAGGCCTACAAACCTGCAGGTTCCTCTCTAGGAGCTTTTTTCTTTATTTCGTTGCTAGAAGGGCTGTTTCAACCGCTGCTTTCTCCCGCTCGATGAGATCGATACGAGCCGCGATTTCTTTGATTCCCATCTTGATATTACGACTGATCGCCATATCATCCAACTGAGGCTCAAAGAAGGCCTTGTATTCATTCAACCGTTCACGGGTCTTGAAACAGTTAGCTGGGTAGATGACAAACTTATCAAAGCTCATATCACCACCGAGTGCTTTCTTGATCCAATCCCAGTTTTCACGCGCCCAAGTCCAGGTTCTTCCTTGGGTAAAGTCATGGTGCAAGAAATTGAAGTACCAGCTCATAGCCAAGTCCTGAGGTTTCACCACATCCTTGTTCTTCCACTCTTTCAATAGAGCTTCCAAAGTTTCCTCATCCTTGGTATAAGAAAGTGCAGCCGCCAACTGGCGTTTAAAGTTCCCATCAACTGTCTTCACATAGGTATCCAGGTATTGTTGGCTAAGCGCCTTGGTTTCCTGGTGCTTGATTTGGTTGACCAAGATTTGCAAGCGAATGGCAGCTGGGAGTTTTTCCAAATCATCAGCGTGCGCTTCAAAGATAGCGCTCGCTTGTGCTTGTGCAGCTTCATCATTGGCCTTGATCATATTAGCAATCATTAGCTGACGAACTTTTTCGTCTTCTTCTGCTTCACCAGGCTTAGCTTCCAGTCCCAAGCGTTCGAAGTTGTAACGGTTCAAGCGTTTCAACAACTCATGGAAGGCTACTTCTATTTCAGTTCCTTCATCCACAAAGAGACTGATTCCGCTCAAGACGCTCGAAACAGCAGAAACAACCAAGTAGGAACTTTCTTCTGTCAAGTGTTCAATTACTGGCAAGAGGCTTGCATAAGAAATTTGACCACTTTCTGCTAAGAGACGGCGTTCTTGAACCACTTGTAGTTTTGAAGTGCTATCCAAGTTAGCAAGTTCAGCAAGGATGTCTTCTAACAATTCCCCACGGTAGTCACTGATATAGTGAGCTGTATTTTCTGTATTGAAGCGAAGAGCTCCGCTGTTAGCTGCTTTCAAGGCACTGTAGTTTGGAATTTCTAAGACTTCAGTTTCCAAAGTATCTGGAATACCCGTCCAGTTGCTATTTAAAGGAACAACCCACTTGCGACCTTTTTCTTCTCTTTCTCCGATGAAGAACTGCTCTTGACGGATGATCAAGGTATCGTTCTCAACAGAAGCTGAGACAACAGGGTATCCTGGTTGCTCCAACCAAGAATCCATAAAGGCTGCAACATCACGACCTGAAGCTTGCCCAAGAGCATCCCAAAGGTCACGACCGATGGTATTTCCGTATTGGTGTTTTTCAAAGTAAATCTTCAACCCTTTACGGAAGGCGTCATCGCCTAACCAACGGCGAAGCATATGCATGAGACGGCTACCCTTAGCGTAAACGATTGCTGGGTCAAAGAGGGTGTTAATCTCGTCAGGGTGTTTCACTTCCACATGGACGGATTGAACGCCATCTGTAGCATCGCGTTTCAAGGCAGCAGGCACACCAGTTGTTTGGAAGTCTTCAAAGATATTCCAGCTTGGTTCGATGGCATCCAAGCTGACATATTCCATCATATTGGCGAAGCTTTCATTCAACCAGAGGTCATCCCACCATTTCATGGTCACGAGGTTTCCGAACCATTGGTGAGCCAACTCGTGAGCCACCACCAAGGCTACTGTTTGACGGCTTTGAGCTGTCGAGTTTTCATCTACAAGGAGATAGACTTCACGATAGGTCACCAAGCCCCAGTTTTCCATCGCTCCTGAAGAGAAGTCAGGGAGGGCGATATGAAGGGATTGAGGGATTGGATACTTCACGCCATAGTAGTCTTCGTAGAATTCAATAGCACGAACGGCAATATCCAATGAGAAGTCCAAGTTTTCTAATGGGTGAGCTTTGGTAGAGTAGACACCGACTAGGGTTCCATTCTTGGTCTTAGCTGTCACCCCTTGGAGGTCTCCAGCCGCAAAGGCCAAGAGATAAGAAGACATACGTGGAGTCGTATCAAACTTCCAAATACCTGTTTCTTTGCGGTTTTCCACATCGATTTCAGGCATGTTAGAAAGAACGATTTCTCCTTCTTCTTGGTCAAACTTCACAGCCAAATCAAAGGTCGCTTTGGCTTCTGGCTCATCCACACTTGGGAAGGCTTCACGCGCAAAATGGCTTTCAAACTGAGTAGAGATCACTTCCTTCTTCACACCATCTACTTTGTAGTAAGAAGGATAAATTCCTGTCATATTGTCTGTGATCTTACCTGAATAGGTCAAGGTAATCGTTACTTGACCTGTCCCTTCTAATTCGACATAGACTGCTTCATTGTCATCATCCACCGTAAATGGACGGTTTTGACCTGCTACTTCTACTGTTTCGATGGTCAGATCCTTTTGGTGAAGAGAGATGCGAATCTCTTTTGCTTTTCCGCTAATGGTCACTTTCCCTGAGAAAGTTTTACTAGAGCGGTTCAAATCTAAGAATAGATCGTAGTGCTCAGGTACAAATGTATCAATAAAATGTGCAACTGCTTGCATGAGTAACTCCTTCTTCATTTTTTCTCACCTTATATTCTATCATAAATCCTACTAACTGTAAGGTAAGAGGGGGCAAAACCAGATCTACAAAAAAACAAAAGTCTAAGTTCATGACCTCAGACTTTCTTTTCTTATAATTCCACAATCTTTCCAGTTTCGAAGTAGACAACCCACTCACAGATATTTTTAGCGTAATCACCAATACGCTCCAAGTAGTTGATGACTTGGAAGTAGTCACGCCCAGTGATAATCAAGTCAGGATTATGCTTGATTTCTTCCGTTGCCAACTCTTGAATACGATCATAGTACTCATTAATTTTTTCATCGCGAGTCGCTACTTCATAGGCCGTTTCAACATCCCCTTTTAAGTAGAGCTCCAAGGTTGCTTCAACAAAGTCTTTGACTTCTCGACCCATTTTGCTGATTTCTTCTTCTACAACCTTACTACGGAGTTCTCCCTTCATACGGATGGTTGCTCGAGCGATAGATACCGCATGGTCTCCCATCCGCTCGACGTCAGATACAGCTTTTAAGACTGTCATCACCATCCGAAGATCCTGAGAAACCGGTTGTTGAAGGGCAATCATCTCAAAGGATTTGCGCTCCAACTTCACTTCATATTCATTAATCTCTGCATCATCTTCAATCACCTGACGTGCCAGATCACGATCATGAGTGACAAAAGCTCGAACCGTGCGGTTGATCTGGGTCAAGACTTCATTTCCCATGGCATAAAACTGGTTATGAAGCTTTTCTAAATCTTCTTCAAATTGTACACGTAACATTTACTTTCCCTTTCTTATCCAAACTTCCCTGATACATAATCTTCTGTTTCCTTACGAGCAGGGTTCAAGAAGATTTTTGAGGTGTCATCATACTCGATGAGGTCCCCATCCAAGAAAAAGGCCGTCCTATCCGAGATCCGACTGGCTTGTTGCATAGAGCGCGTCACCAAGAGCATGGTATAACGGTCCTTCAACCCATAAAGCGTTTCTTCAATCTTTCCAGCAGAAATCGGGTCTAAGGCTGAGGTTGGCTCATCCAAGAGGATAATCTTAGGACTGGTTGCCAATACACGCGCCACACAAACCCGTTGTTGCTGCCCCCCTGAAAGCCCAATCGCTGAATCATGGAGACGATCCTTGACCTCATCCCAAATAGAAGCATTTTTCAAAGAGGTTTCAACTGCTTCATCCAAGACTTGCTTGTCCTTGACCCCATTAATCATGAGTCCGTATGTGACATTGTCATAGATAGACATAGGGAAGGGGTTGGGCTGTTGGAAGACCATCCCGATTTCCTTACGAAGCTCCACCGTATCCGTCCGTGGACTATAGATATTATGACCATTGTAAATGACTGTTCCTGTTGTTGTCACCTCATGGTTCAAATCTCCCATCCGGTTGATGGCTTTGAGCAAGGTAGACTTCCCAGATCCAGACGGGCCGATTAAAGCCGTGATTTCTTTAGGGGTGAAATCCAGTGACACACTATTCAGTGCCTTTTTCTTATTGTAATAAACCGACAAGTCCTTGACTTGCAAAATTGGTTCTGTCATGTTTTCATCCTTATGTTATTTCAATGTTGCCAAATCCTATCCAAAGTGACCAGATACATAATCATTGGTTGATTGCAGTTTTGCATTTTGGAAAATGTTGGCTGTTTTATCATACTCGATCAAATCGCCTAGATAGAAGAATCCTGTATAATCGCTAGCACGAGCTGCCTGTTGCATGCTGTGGGTCACGATGATAATAGTATAGTCCTTCTTCAACTCTAGCATGGTTTCTTCCAACTGAGCAGTAGCGATAGGATCCAAGGCTGAAGCTGGCTCATCCATGAGCAAAATCTCTGGTTTAACGGAGATGGCACGGGCAATACAAAGGCGTTGCTGTTGACCACCTGAAAGCGTCAAAGCAGACTTGTGCAAGTCATCCTTGACCTGATCCCAGAGGGCTGCTTGCTTCAAAGATTTTTCGACGATTTCGTCCAAGACCTTCTTGTCTTTGACACCTGCCCGCTCGTGGGGGAAGGTGATATTGCGGTAGATAGACTTGGCAAAGGGATTTGGTCGTTGAAAGACCATTCCGATATGCTTTCTCATTTCATAGACATTGATATCTGGTCGGTTGACATCGATCCCTTCGTACCAAATCTCACCAGTCACTCGCGCAATATCAATGGTATCGTTCATCCGGTTTAAACTTCTAAGATAAGTGGATTTCCCAGATCCAGAAGGACCGATCAAAGCTGTGATTTTATTCTTCTCAAATTGCATATCCACCCCTTTGATAGATTCATTTGAACCATAGTAGACATGCAAGTCTTTGGTCGAAAGGACCACTTTTTCTTCAGGAAAAGTAATGATATGTTTCTCATCCCAATTGTACTTTGACATTTCTTCTCCTTTTATGCTGAGGTTAATTTCTTATGGAGGTAAGTACCAAGCTTACGCGCTCCGAAGTTGAAAATCAAAATGAAGATCAACAAGACTGCAGCCGATCCAGCAGATACTTCAATCGCATCTGGAATGGTTCCTTCACTATTGACCTTCCAAATGTGGACCGCTAGTGTTTCTGCTTGACGGAAAATAGATATCGGACTGGTGACACTAAAGAGGTTCCAGTTGCTCCAATCCAAGGCTGGGGCAGACTGACCAGCAGTATAAATCAAGGCCGCTGCTTCCCCAAAGATCCGCCCAGAAGCTAGTACGACACCCGTAATAATACTTGGCAAGGCTTCAGGTACCACCACGTGAATCACGGTTTCCCAACGAGAGATTCCAAGCGCAAGCCCAGCTTCTCTCTGTGTATGGTGGACATTCTGCAAACTATCTTCAATGTTTCGTGTCATCTGTGGCAGGTTAAAGACCGTCAAGGCCAAGGCTCCAGAAATAATCGAGAAGCCATATTGGAACTGCACTACAAAGACCAAATAACCAAAGAGACCAACTACGACCGATGGGAGAGAAGACAAGATCTCAATACAGGTCCGAACCAAATTGGTCAATGGGCCCTTCTTGGCATACTCTGACAAGTAGATCCCTGCCCCTAATGAAAGTGGGAAGGAAATAATCAAGGTAATGACTAAGAGGAAGAAGGAATTATAGAGCTGAATCCCAATTCCTCCACCTGCTTGGTAAGAAGAGGATTTGCTGGTCAAGAAGGTCCAAGACACATGCGGCAACCCTCTAACCAGGATATAAAGAATCAAAGAAGCAAGAATAGTGACAATAATTCCAGCAATTGCGTAGAGAACCCCTGTCGCTATCTTATCTATTTTTTTAGCGTGCATAGTTCTTCTTACCTCTTTCTTTCGTGATCAATTTGATAACGCTGTTGAATGCCAAACTCATCAGCAAGAGCACCAAGGCAAGTGACCAGAGAACGTTGTTGTTAACTGTTCCCATAACCGTATTTCCGATACCCATGGTCAAAATAGAGGTTAAGGTGGAAGCTGGAGTCGTTAAAGATGTTGGAACAACCGCTGAGTTTCCGACTACCATCTGAATAGCCAAGGCTTCACCGAAGGCACGCGCCATTCCAAAGACAACTGCCGTAAAAATACCTGAGCGAGCCGCCTTTAAGGTGACATGCCAAATCGTTTGCCAACGAGTCGCTCCCATAGCCATACTCGCTTCCCGATAGTGACGAGGCACTGCCCGTAAGCTGTCAGTTGTCATAAAGGTCACTGTTGGAAGAATCATGACAAAGAGGACAAAGACCCCTGACAAAATCCCAAACCCTGTCCCACCAAAGATGGAACGAACAAATGGAACTACCACTTGCAAACCAATAAATCCGTATACAACAGAAGGAATCCCTACCAACAATTCAATAGCTGGTTGTAAGAGGCGAGCTCCCTTTGGAGAAACTTCTGTCATAAAGACTGCCGCACCAATGGCAAAAGGTGTCGCCACCAAGGCAGACAAAAGGGTTACAATGAAGGAACCCAAGATCATTGGCAAAGCCCCAAATTCTTTCCCTGATGGATTCCATGTGGATCCGAAAAGGAAACTAAAGACATTGACCTTGTTGACAAAGAAGGTCGATAATCCCTTTTGGGCTACAAAAATCAAAATCAAAGCTACGACAAAGACAATCAAACTCATACAGCAGAAAGTAATGGTTTTACCAAATTTTTCCAACCGAGAATTATTGGACTTTGCGAGCATTTTTTTTGCTACTTCGTTCATGTTTTACCTAATTCTTCTTATTTCTTCGTAATATTACCGTCAAGATCACGGCTGACTTTCATATCATTGATTGGGATATAGCCCATCTTACCAACGATTTCCTGCTGGACCTCATCTGTCATCATGTAGTCCAAGAATTTCTTAGCCAATTTACTTGGCTCTCCCTTGGTATACATATGTTCGTAAGACCAGATTGGCCAGTTATTGTTCACCACATTTTCCTTAGTTGGTTCATAGCCATTTAACTTCATAGTTTTAACACTATCATCCACGTAGGTAAAGGCCAGGTAAGAAATGGCACCTGGAGTCTGGGAAACAATGTTCTTCACCATCCCATTTGAATCTTGCTCCTGAGCCTGTTTTGGATCTTTCCCATTCATGATGATGGCATCAAACACAGCACGGCTACCAGATCCTACTGCCCGGTTCACGATAGTAATTTCCAAGTCTTCACCACCCAATTGCTTCCAGTTGGTATATTCACCAGTAAAAATCTTACGCAATTGTTCGGTTGTCAAATCGTCTACAGAAATATTCTTATTGGCAATAATGGCTGTTCCCGCTACTGCTACTTGATGGTCTACCAAGCTAGAAGCATCGATGCCATCTTTTTCTTCCGCAAAGAGGTCACTATTTCCAATGTCGACAGCTCCTGATTGGACCTGAGAAAGACCTGTACCAGATCCACCCCCTTGGACATTGACAATCTTACCGGGATGTTCTTCTATATAACGATCTACTACCCCTTCAACTAACGGTTGTAGAGCTGTCGATCCAACAGCTGTAATCGCTTCTCCACGGTCAATCCAAGATGCACAGGCAGATAGAGAAACTGCAAGTGCTACTGTTGCTAGCCCAAGGACTAGCTTTTTGCATTTATTCAATGTAAGTCTCCTTGAATCATAATCAAATATCGTTTAAATTTTATCTCTAAACACTTGGTCATCTTCTAGTATTCTAGCAAGAATCACTCTATTTCCACTATAACATAGAAAGACCGCATTTCCTAATAATTTATCTAAATCTCAAGCCTTTTGGAAAGAAATTTTTCAAAGTCCGTCCCGTCACTTTAGCAAAGCCTAAACCATTGCCTCCAGCTAAGACTTGATACCATCCATTGGTATAGTCCTGCTCCAGTTGAATGGTCTCCCCAGCTACGTACTTGATGAAGTCTTGATCCGATAAGCTGACCGCTTTCTTCACTTGATCTGGCTTCAGAGCTAGGCCTAAGGCAAAGCTAGGTTCAAAGCGATTTTTCTTGAAGGTTCCAAGGTGCAAGCCATTGCGAGCAATCTTGACCTTTTTCAAATCAGGAAGTCCAACCGGCAAGAGATAAAGCTGATCTCCAAAACATTGGTAGAGGCCTTCTAGGTCAATGGACAGGCAATCCTGAGCAAAAGCTTGCCACAACTTTTTCTGCTCAGCCGTTAGATTGGAACGGCCTTCCTTGATCTTCTTGACTTCAGGCCCTCCCTGATAATGGAATTTAGCAACAAATTGCCCTTCCCCTTTGAAACGATGAGGATACATCCTAGCTGTTTCAGGATGTCCAATCCCTTCTACCATGCCATTGATTTTTTCAATCGGTAGCAATTCCAACTCATATTCGTCTAAGAGCCAAGAGACAATTTCTTCGTTCTCTTCTGGTGCCCAGGTACAAGTCGAATAAACCAGCTGCCCCCCTGGTGCCAGCATCTTGAGGGCATCTGTTAAGATTTCTCTCTGGAGACCAGCACATTGGGCTGGATAATCAGGATGCCAATAGTCCATAGCATCTGGCTGCTTTCGAAACATTCCTTCACCAGAGCATGGTGCGTCCAAAACAATCAAATCAAAATAGGCTGGGAAAACCTTAGCCAAACGATCGGCTGATTCATTGGTCACCACGACATTGCGGGCTCCAAAACGTTCGACATTCTCGACCAGAATCTTGGAGCGGCCCTTGTGGATTTCATTGGAAACGAGGAGTCCTTGATTGTCTAAATAAGAGAGCAAGTGGGTCGTCTTGCCACCCGGTGCTGCCGCAAGATCTAAGACCTTCATATCTGGACTGGGATGGGCTACTTGGGCTACCATTTGGGCAGCCGGTTCTTGCGAATAGACCACTCCAGTGACATGGGCAATCGATTTCCCAGAAACTTTGCCATAGTAACTCCAAGGCATGCCTGGAATAGGCTCATCACCTCTGATTTGCTCCGCCTTTAATGGATTAGTCCGATAGGCAGATACGGCCGGCTCGTCAAAGGTTTGAAAGAAGGCCTCAGCCTCCTCTCCAAGTAGTTGATGATACTTTTCTTTAAATCCTTGAGGAAAGGTCATGCGTGTGTTCCTTTCTTCAAAAAGGGTTGAATCTCATCTAGTTTACAAGTTGGGATCATCATGATGGGCTCCAAAGTCTCATAGTTAGGCTCTTTCCCTTCTAGAGTCAAAACAGAGTAACCTAGGCACTCGCCCATGATGGCTGCTGCTGCATAGTCCCATGGCCAGATATAGCTGAAGTAGCCTAAAATACCACCGGATAAAATCTTGGCAAAGCTGATACCTGCACTCCCATAGACCCGAATTCCTAAGCATTCTGCCCCCAGATCCGCCATGCCCCAAGCGTTGGACTTGAGCATGCCAACATTGGAAGCCACTAATAAATCGCTAAGGGGACGATTTTGAAAGGGTTTCAGTTCTTGCTCATTGCAAAAGACTCCAAAATCCATTCCACCAAAAAAGAGATGATCCCGCATGACATCATAAATCAAGCCAAACTGGCCAATCCCTTCTTCAAAATAAGCAACCATAACAGCAAAGTCTTCTTTTTGGGTCACAAAATTATTGGTCCCATCAATGGGATCAATCACCCAGACCTTACCGGAACGAATAGGTGCACGAAGGTCATCCTCTTCCGCAAAAATGTGGTCTTCTGGATAGGCTTCTAAAATCTTGCCAACCAGGGTTGCTTGCACTTCTTGGTCCATTTGAGTCACCAAATCCGTCGGATTTGTTTTGACTGTAATTGCTAACTGGTCATGCAGGTGCTCTCTAAGATAGCTTCCTGCTTCTTTGACAATGGTCTTAGCAAATTCTAATTTATTGATCAATCGAAAACCATCCTTCCCCTTTTTCTTTCGCAACTTTGGTTGCACGATAAAGTGAATAGCCGCTGACTTCTTCAAATTCTTTGCCCAGACGCTTTTCTTCGCCAATACTTGAGACAACTTTCTTAAAGGCCTTATAGGCTTCTAGGTAGATGCGGGCATCTGCCTTTTGTTCATAGGCTTGTTCAACCTGATTAAAAAAAGAAAGCACCGAAGCAAGCTCTTCAGTGCTCCACGATAAATCGAGTGGGTAACTATAATTCTTATTCATATTAATGGATCTCCGCTCTTAGTGTAGCAGATCTTAACTCTTCCTTACGATATCCTCGAGGGAGAAATGCACGGATTTCATCCTCATTAAAACCAATTTGCATCCGTTTTTTATCTAGAATAATTGGGCGACGCAAAAGACTAGGATTTTCCTCAATCAACTTGATCAAAGCAGAAATCGATAAATCCTCTACATCAACATTTAGCTTCTGAAAAATCTTAGAACGAGTTGAAATAATATCGTCTGTACCGTTCTCAGTTAGAGCTAAAATATTACGCAACTCCTCATTTGTTAAAGGACTCGTCATAATATTGTGTTCCTTAAAAGGAACCTCATGTTTTTCTAACCAAGCCCGGGCCTTCCGACAGGATGTACAACTCGGAGACAAAAATAATGTAATCATGTTCTTCTCTTCTTTTTTGGACACACTTAGCTGACTCTATTATACAAAATTATTCCGTGCTTGCATAGTGATTTTTTAATTTAGACAAAGAAAATTCTCCCCTTAAGGGAGAATTTCTAACAAATATTATCTGGTCCATTGACGAGCCATGATCTCATCCTGACGCAGTTGTTCGACGAGTGCTTCTACACGGTCAAATTTGACCATTTCTCGAATCTTGTCTAACCAAAAAATTCGAATCGTATGTCCATAAATATCTTTTGAAAAATCAAAGATATTGGCTTCAAAGCGAAGTTCCGTCCCATCAAAGGTCGAGTTTTTCCCTACAGAAGCCATCCCACGGTGACGTCTCCCTAGCACTTCTACTTCGACGACATAAACACCATCCTGAGGGAGATGGGTGCGATCGATCGGCGCCAGATTGGCTGTTGGAAAACCAATGGTACGACCCCGTGCATCCCCATGGACTACGATGCCACGGCTGGATAAGGGATAGCCTAAAAGATCAGCTGCTTCTTTGACCTGGCCTGATGCAATCGCCTGCCGAATACGAGTTGAGCTGATTTTTTCGCCCTGGTCTAGGACAGGTGGAACGACGATGACTTGACCCTTAAAATAGGTTCCCAAATCACTAGCTACTTTCTTGTCGCTACCAAAGCTATAATCAAAGCCTGCCACTAAGACACGCGCCCGAAGTGCAGTTAGGTAAGTCGCAACGAATTCTTGGGCCGTGTGAGCCGCAAAATCACTGGTAAAATCAATGAGATAAAGATCATCAACTCCCAATTCTTCCATCCGTTTAAAGCGCTCCTCCGGATTTTGGAGGTGGAGGAGTAATTCTGGTTGGTAACGGGCAAAAGCCAACTTTGGAGATTCTGGAAAGGTTAAAACAGCTACTCGAAGTCCTTGCTCATCGGCAATGGTACGAGCTGTCCGAAAGAGCTCCTGATGCCCTCGATGGAGACCGTCAAAATAGCCCAAGACAAGAACGGTATCTGCTTGAGCTTTTATTTCTTTTTCACTAGTTACATAACAAATGTTCATAAATTTATTGTAACACACTTTCTGTCAGAAAAACCTTGCGAGGTTTGTAAAGTTCTTCCCTTTTTTCCATAATGGCTACCAATTTCCCTTGGTAAAACGCAGCTAACTCTCTGGCTTCGCTCTCAACCGGAATAAAGCGTCCCACTTGGACTTCGCCAACTTCTTCAACAGTCAGCTCTACTTTTTCCAGATCCCCGGTTCCAATCTCAAGTGGATGAAGGAAGCTCAAATCTCCTTGCCCTACTTTTTCAGCTACTTCTTCTAAGGTCAGGGCATCATCCAGTGACAAACCGGCAGCACTGGTTCGGGTCAGATGAGACATATGGGCTGCATAACCAAGCTTCTCTCCCAAGTCAACCGATAAGGTCCGGATATAGGTTCCCTTGCTACATTTTACTCGGAAGTTAAAACGCGCAAGTTTATCCTCGTAGCAAATGGGACTGGTTCTTTCAAAACTATAGATGGTCACCTGTCGGACAGGACGTTCCACTTCTTCTCCTGTCCGCGCATATTCATAGAGCTTACGTCCGTTGACCTTGACTGCTGAGTACATAGGCGGTATCTGCTCCATTTCTCCCACCATCTGGGCAATCATGCGGTCCACCTCTGTTGCATCTAAAGGGGCTTCCACTGGGGTCCGCTCTACGACTTCCCCACTGGCATCCTCCGTTGTGGTAGAAAATCCCAGAGTGATTTCTCCCTCATAGACCTTGCCTTCATCTTGCATAAATTCCACCATCCGAGTCGCCTTGCCAACTGCAATCGGAAGCACTCCCACCACATCAGGATCCAGCGTCCCTCCATGGCCAATCTTCTTGGTACCTAAGATTTTTCGCAGTTTAAAGACCACATCATGCGAGGTCATCCCTGCTTCTTTCTTTAAGTTGATAATACCGTTCATGTGTTGCTTTCTGATTTCCTTTCTCATCATGTGGTTAATAAAATTTTTTTCATTCGTTCCAGTATCATTTAAACCATCCTCTCATGCCTTTAATTAGGCTATTGGCACCTTTTTAATATTTCTTTTAATGCAGTATCAATAATTAATCAATAGGTAAATACCCTACTATTCACCTCTGTCTCTCCAATTTTTTAAGATAGTATAAATATAATGTATTAGTAATCCTAATAAAAATGTGAACAAAGGGCGTAATGATACCAAGCTTACACCTACAACAAGGAAGGCTGATAAAAAATAGACGATAAACGCCTCTAACTTAGAAGGTCTTCTAGCCTCTGGAAGCATATCTAAATGTTCCTTCGTTATAGCTGAGCGATCATTGAATTGATAAAAGAAACGATATCTTGCAGATAAAGAATCAATATCTAAAAAGTCATATCCCCTAATATAATCAATTACGTAAAACATCAGTAAATTGTCAATTTCGTCAATATTTTCAGTATAGAGAGAAAAGTTTCTCTTTCCAGCAATTGCAATATTACTTGCAGCATAAACGGCAATCGGAATGCCATCTTTTGTGACAGGTGAAATATCTCCTTTACTACCTGAACCTACACACGTCATTTCATAGTTATTTAAATTGAATTGAAAAACTCCATGCCAGTATGCTTGTTCCCATAAATGTTCAAATCTTTCTTCTTCAAAATAAATCAAATCCTTATTTAACCCTCTTGCGACTATTCTTTTTCTTTTAGAAATATATTCTGATACTTTCAAGACAAGAATTTCTACATCTTTTGCATATAGACGATAACCTGCCTCTTCTTGAACGATTTCAATTCTTTCAGTCCAATGTTCATCATCAGGTAATTTTGACTCAAGGATAAATCCTTCTGAGTTTCCACGTAATTTTAATTGTATTTCCATGTTTTACCCCCCCTATTGATAAGCCCAATCCAAATGGTCCTAGTTTCATTTTTGCCTCTGCTTTTTAGTATCTGGACAATGATTAACAATCATGACAGGCTCCACACCTTCTCTCACTCGAACAACACTCCCAATCGGTAAAATGGAAACTTTTAATAGCTCAAAGCTTGATATTAAAAATGTATAATCTCTTAATCTGCCCCCATTTTTTTCAAATTATATTTGGACATATTTTCCATGGCAGATTGAAAGTCTCCTTTTAAACCCCACTTGCATCCCCCGTCGTGGTAGAAAAGCTCAAAGTGGTTTCTCCTTCATAGATTTTGCCTTCATCTTGCATAAATTCGACCATCTGGATCGCTTTTCCAACTGCAATCGGAAGCACTCCCACCACATCAGGATCTAGCGTTCCCCCATGGCCAATCTTCTTGGTACCTAGGATTTTTCGCAGTTTAAAGACCACATCATGCGAAGTCATGCCTGCTTCTTTTTTTACATTAATAATTCCGTCCATCTGATTTGCTCTTTCTAACTCATGTGTGACCACCCTAGTCACCGACCCTTTATTATACCATGAAAATTAAATACATTCTATCAGTCACCAATTAAGTGCGGATAGTTGATTTTACTATATTTTAGGTACTGTCAGATAATGCTCAAACGAATAAAAACGTAGTCATTCGATTGCCGTTATAACAGAAAATAGAAAAGGCTGTATAAACAACCTTTTTATTTTTTTATCTAGCCAATTTGAACCTTACTTACTGTTTCTATACTTAAATCTTCAAATCGCTTCTTTCCGGACCGTAACCGGGTAATGGCTTTTGGTAAATATTTCATTTCTTTGATCGATATGATATAATCATGGTAGGTCTAAGGGGCTTTCGCCCCAACCTACCCGAGCCTTACTTGAACCGCTTTGCTTTGCTGGCCTTGCGTTCTTTTGGCTCTTTTTTTAATTTTTTACAGCAAAAAACGAGACTTCTTGTCCCTCTTTCCCACTTCCCATGAGCTTCCAAAAAAAACCGTAGCAGATTTCAGACTTTTTAAAATGGGTTTGATACAATAGAAAACGAAAGAAGGTGTAATATATGTTAATGTATGATGTTATTGTTATTGGATTTGGTAAAGCTGGTAAAACACTTGCAGCGAAATTATCAAGCCAAGGAAAAAAAGTTGCTCTGATTGAAAAGAGCAAGTCTATGTACGGTGGTACTTGTATCAATATCGCTTGTATTCCAACCAAGACCTTGATTGTTGCCGCAGAAAAAGGCTTGGATTTTGAGCAAGCCATGAATGAGAAGAATGCAGTCACCACTCGTCTCAATGGCAAGAACTACGCAACGATTGCTGGAACAGGTGTAGACATCATCGATGCGACGGCCGGCTTTGTGTCCAACAAGGTCATCGAAATTCAAGCTGGTGAGGAAAAGGAAGAATTGACAGCTGAAACCATTATTATTAATACTGGTGCAGTGCCAACTATCCTTCCAATCCCTGGACTGGCTGAAAGCAAGTTTGCAGTGGATTCAACCGGTATTCAACGTTTGGAAAACCTACCTAAACGCCTGGGTGTCCTTGGTGGTGGACCAATCGGATTGGAATTTGCCCACCTCTACAATACCTTGGGCAGCCAAGTAACGGTACTGGATGCCTCTGAAGCATTCTTGCCACGGATCGAGCCAAGCATCGCAGCTCTTGCAAAAGGCTACCTGGAAGAAGATGGTATTCAATTCTTACAAGGCGTTCATACCCAAGAAATCAAAGATGGTGACCATAGCTTAACCGTTGTAACGGATAAGGGAAACTTCGAGTTTGATATCCTTCTCTACGCAACAGGTCGTAAGCCAAACACAGCTGGACTTGGTCTTGAAAACACAGACATCCAAGTCACTGATCGTGGAGCGATCCAAGTTAACCGTCATTTGGAAACCAGCGTCTCTGGTGTCTTTGCGGTTGGGGATGTCAATGGTGGCCCTCAGTTTACTTACATGTCACTCGATGACTTCCGCATTGTCTTCAACTACCTTACAGGCGATGGTAGCTACAATCTCGAAACTCGTAACAATTATGCGACAACACTCTTTATTGCTCCTCCACTTGCCCAAGTCGGCTTGACTGAGCAAGAAGCACGTGACAAAGGGCTTCCAGTTGCTGTTAAAGAATTGCCAGTTGCTGCCATGCCTCGTGGACATGTTAATGCAGATCTTCGAGGTGCCTTCAAAGCCGTGGTCAACCCAGAAACCAAAGAAATCCTTGGAGCAACTCTCTTTGGAGAAGCTGCAGGCGAACTTATCAACCTGATCACCATGGCCATGGACAACAAGATCCCTTATACTTACATCGCAAAACAAATCTTTACCCACCCAACCATGGCAGAAAACCTAAACGATCTCTTTGCGATTTAACTAACATAAAAAAGCTGGAAAATTCCAGCTTTTTTTAGTTTCATGAGGTTTTCATTCGAGACTTTCCTTGGGTAAAAATGGACGGTAGAGAATTCCTTAGAGATTCCATACCTTAAACTTGAGCACAATCTGTTAGGCAATTTAGTTTAAAAATCTACAGATATCTCTTGAAGTCTCTTAATTTCTTTATTTTTACAAATTTAAATTATCGATAATTCTTTGTAATTTCTCAATTTCTGGAGGAGGACAATTTTTCTGTTTTTGAATATGTTGTAATACACTCCGTCTTTCATCTAAAGATAATAATGGGAGTATATTTTTGATACCATCTAGATAGAAAATATCATTCTCTATTTTATCAGTCTCCATTAATTTTAGAAACATTTTTTTCAACAAATCAAAATTGTTAAGTTCTTCATGATTTAATTTATAATTCATTCCTCGTAAGGATATTTTCTGATTATAAGTTGTCACATAATCACTTAATTCCTCTATAAATAAAGCAAATCTATTTTTTTTAAGATTTTCATTATATAATAAATAAAAAATTGTCACCAGATAGTTTGCACTTGAGTCAAATTTGAATAATTCTCGCAACCATTTTTTCGAATATCTAAATTCATAATCATTTGTAAAAATGATGTTTATCATTTGACTATAGTTATTCTTTGATAAAGAAAATGAATCAATAGATGGATCTACCCTCTCTAAAGCAACTAGATAAACTTTATCAAGAATTTGATTGTCCTCAATTTTTTTGTTTAGTATATCCTTTACTACATTTGTGAAAACTTTTGCAGCTTCGATAGTAATTGTAGAATGATAATACACAAATCCTAAAAAGGTGTTGTAAGTTACATTGATTCCGTTTGGATCGTATTCATTTAATAAAATTCCTTGAGCAAACTCCCTATAATCGGTATCTTTTACTGAATTTATTATTTGAATAATTACATCTCTATAACTTGAATGATTTATAAATAATGATATTAAACATTGAAAAAATGATCCCATTTCACTATTTATAAAATGAAGTATATCTAATTGTTTATTATCACCTTTTGGTGTTGAAAGTTCATTCACATTAATACTAAGTAGCCTTTCAAAAATTGATTTTTCGTCATCTTTTTGAGTTAAGTAATACTCAAAAAAACTTCTATCACTCTCATCAAAACTTCCTTTATTTAATTCTCCTAAATATTTTTCTCTAATAACATTTCTTAAATCATCCTCTATTTCTGAAGAACAGATAATTTTTACATATAGTCTCTTATATTTTGGATATAAGTCATCTATATGATTTTTTAATAAATCAGAAACCTTTTTAGATATTTCGTTTGATTCTTTTAATACAGTACTCAAGAAATTTTCCGTTTCATTTATCGTCTTTTCTTCCAAAAATGAAGAACCTCTTTGTTTCTTTTCTGCGTTGACTAATATCTCTAAAAGTCTAGATTCATCATACTCTACAAGATTTTCTTGAGTTAAAATGGAAAACTGTGAAACAAAACCTCCTTCTATTGAATATATCCAATTTCGATAAGGTTTTTCTGGTATTTTAATATTATTTTCTCTAATAATACTTCGGTGTTTTCTGATAAAAATGTTTAATTCCTCTCCAAAGTGAATATCAGAAAAATCAATTTTATCAATTAACCTCTTGATAAAATCAAAATCCAAATTAGTTTCATTATCCAATTGAACAAGCAATTTTTGAATTAATTTAGTACTTAATAAGTCTTCAGAATCACTTTCTAAAAACTCTTCCTCTTCAATAAATAATTTTTTGGACTTTAGAAGCTCATAAAGAAATTTAACAACATCATTCTCTTTTAATTGATACTCTATAGAGTAGTAATTATAACTTAAAAATTCTGAATCATTTAGTATGGATATTAATTTGTTAACACATTCGTAATTTAAGTTAACTTCTACTTCACTATCTTCCTCTAAATATAAATCACGATTTTGATGTTCAAAAGTACTTACTAGCCAGTAACCCAAAAGAGTTTTATCTTTATTAAAGTTAGAATTAACGATATATCCATCTTTGGATATAATTTCTCTCAGTTCATTAAGCTTATTATTATTTGTAAAACTAGAAATATTATTATCTATCGCATAATTATAGACAAAAAATACATCATCTATAAAGTAATTTTGAGAGCCTTCATAAATTATTTTATAAAGCACTTCCCAGTCATTATCACTTAACTTTTCAATATTCTTAACAATAAACTTCCAAAATGCAAGGACAAAACCTTTTTTAATTACTGTTAGAGTTTCACCCCGAAGAAGAGCATTTAACATTAGCTGATCTAGTTGATTATTATCATTTTCAATAACTTTATCTAAAACTGAGCTTAGATATTTAAAATCATTAGAAATACTATCTAAATTTTTATTATATTCTTCTTGATTTATAGAAGGATTCAAAAGATTGTTCCACTGTTTATAAAAATCATGTGTGCCCAATTTTTCATTAATATCAGCAACTAATTTTTTTACAAAAAGTGGTAATTTCTCAAATTCATCTCCGTACCAAATAATCTGAGTATGATTTTCTGAGCTAAAAAATCCCTCAACAACACCTCTATAATGTTCATCAGCTCTCTGATTACCTGTGTTCTCTGACTTCATCAAGGCATAGTTTTTACTATCTTTACAAAGTAAAGATAAAATTTCATCTTCTTCAAGACCTGCTCCGATAAATAAAACTGTAGGTTTTGTCTCTTTAAACCATGTTACTAGATTTTCAAAATTATCCCTATTTTTTAAATAGGTTTTTGAATAATCTGCGGATGAACTGACAAAATACTTTACATTACAATCTGGTGTTCCATGGATATGTAGAACATCACCAAATTGTAGCTTCCCATTTTTGTTCTTAGTAAATTCATTGAGATCATTAATAGTAACTACAGAATTCTTTATACGTTTAATATGATTTTCAATTTCATAGTCGTAGTTAGAAGTAATAAATACTGCATTCAAACTTGCTAAAGATTCTACTGTTTGATTAACTATTGAATATGGTAATAGATTTTTAAAATATCTTTTTTCAAAATCTAGTCGTCGCTTTTCAAAATCTTCACCAAAAACTTTTTTTAATTCATAGTTTACTAGATCCACTTTACGTTTATTACTAATACTAGATTTGCTAATTAAATCAAAAACTACGTGATGTTCTCTTCCAAGTCTTTTTTCACCACTTACCGATAAAACTTGTCCTTGCCAATACTTAATAAGATGTTCAATATAATTGTTCCAATTAGGATAACCTTGAGCAATTGAAACTCCTGCGCCAATAAAAATTACTAAGTTAAAGTTTTTTATAGCCTCGGTTACATCATCTATCAAATTTTCATAATTAAAATCATCTTCCATAACTTATTTCCTCATTCCCCCTTCAAGGCATCAAATTTAGCTTTCATGGTTGGATTTTTGCGGGTCAATTTTTTGACTGATACATCATCCAACTTATTATTAGCGAGGCGGAGTTGATTTTCTGATGTGGTCAAGAATTTCTTGACTTCTTCCATCCGCTTGATGGCTTTGTCGATTTCATCGATGGCCTTACCGAAGTTGACGGAGGCTGAATTGTAATTCTTAGCAAAGGCTACCTTGAAAGCATCCAGGTCTTCTTCAAAGTGAGTGATATCGATATTTTGTTCACGGACAAGCGCCAATTCCTGCTTGTATTTAAGGGAATTGAGGGCCGCATTGCGCAGGAGCCCAATGATTTGGATAAAGAACTGAGGGCGCACCACATACATCTTCTCATACTCGTGGCTAACATCGACAATCCCTGTGTTAAAGTAGTCGTTATCTGCTTCAAGCATGGTCACTAAAACCGCATATTCACAGTTCTTTTCCCGACGATCCTTGTCCAATTCTTTGTAGAAGTCTGCATTTTTGTGTTTCTTTTCGGTCCCGTCGGCTTCATTCTTCATCTCGAACATAATGGAGATAATCTCTACCCCATTTTCATCGCATTCGCGGAAGATAAAGTCGCCTTTAGAACCACGCGCAGAGACCTTGTTGTCCTTTTCAAAATAGGCATTTGGGAAGGCAAAACTGCGAACCTTGTTGAATTCACTTTCCGCATACTGCTCTAAACTTTCTCCGATTGCCTTGGTCGACTGTTGGGCCTTGAAGTTCTTATAGAATTCAACTTGCTCATTTGCTGCTTTTAACTGGGCCTCATAGTTTTGTTTAACAGAAGTCAGAGAAAGCTCGTTTTCTTTTTCTTGTAAAAGAAGCTGATTTTTGACCTGATCTCTTTCTTTCTCTAGATCAGACAGTGTTTTTTGGAGCTGATTCTCATGCTCCAAGCGCAAGGTAGCCAACTGATTCTCCAGTGCTTGCACTTCTTTTTCTTTCTCTAGCAGGCTTTGGCTAGCTGTTTGCTCCACCTCTTTTTTGGCCAATTCTTTTTCGGTATCAAACTGTTGAATCTGGTTCTGTAACTGGGCAATTTCTTGGTCCTTCTTTGCTAACTTCTCTTGCTGTTCATTAAGGGCCTTTTGCTCAGCTAAAGCCAACTCTTGCCGAATCCGCTCATGAATTTCCTTGTCAAACTCAGCTGTCCGTACCTGTGACAAAAGTTCGCTGTATTGACTTTCGTTGACTGTAAAGACTTCCCCACAGTTGGGGCACTTGATTTCGTTCATAGCATGCCTCTTTCTCTATTCTTAGTATATTATATCATGCCACCTGTAAAATCAAAACCAGCAAACGAGGCTTGCTCCTACTATTTCCCTCCACAATCAAGTTTATGGCAATGAATAGAGTAAATGAAAGAATTTGAGAAAGCAGAACGATGACCATCAAAACTTCCCGCTGTGAGAAAAGCAGGAGAAACAGATTTGTTTCTCCTGCTCGGTAGATTTAAGACGGAAGGCTCAAATCTAAGGTATGGAATCCCAAAGGGAGTCGCTACCGTCCGCCCTCACCTAAGGGAAGTTGATAAAAGGACAAAACCAGCAAGCTAGGCTTACTGGCTTTAGTTTATTTCTTCTCAATCGGCGCGACACTGGCCAAGAGTTTCTTGAGCCCCACTTCTGGGAAGTTGATCTTGAGCTCTTGGGTATTGCCACTACCAGAGACCTCTAGGACAGTTCCTTCGCCCCACTTCTTGTGAATGGCAATATCACCAATGGCCCAAGCGACACTTTCTTTGGCGCTAGAACGGTTGCTATTGCCAAAGGGGAGGCTTGATGACGTGAGGGCACTTGGAGCTGCTTGTCTCTTGCGCTCTTGAAGGGCTTGTGACAGGCTCATGCCTTTTCCAAAGGTTGTTCCGCCTCCATTGCTATAAGAAGCCTTAAAGCTAGTGTTGACTGGACGGGCTAATCCTTGATAGGTCAATAAATCCGAGCTAATTTCATTGATAAAACGTGTTGGACGGTTGTAGCTGGTCCGTCCAAAGAGCAAACGTGAATTGGCATTGGTCAAGAAGAGAACCTTCTCTGCCCGCGTGATCCCCACATAAGCCAGACGACGTTCTTCTTCCAACTCATCTGGATCCTCAGCCGCACGACTAAGAGGAAAGACATTTTCTTCCATTCCAATCAAGAAGACGACTGGAAACTCCAATCCTTTGGCTGCATGAAGAGTCATCAGGGTCACTTCTGAAGTCTCCTGCGCCCCATCATCTGTATCAGCAATCAAGGCCAAGTCGTTCAAGAAACGACTCAAGGTTTCCACACCTGATTCGTCTTCGACGGTCTCTCCATTTTCATCAAAATTCTTAGTAACAGACAGGAACTCTTGGATATTCTCGATGCGGGCCTGACTTTCTAAATTCCCCTGATTGGTTAGGGCTGTCATATAGCCTGTCTTGTCAAGGACTTCTTCGACCAACTCTGTAATGGTCAGCTGGTCCAATCTTTCTCTCAAATCAAGAATGAGATTGGCAAAGTCCCAAATGGCTTGGGCAGCCTTTCCTTTAATGTCTGAGAGCATGATATTGGCTGAAGCATCTAGAAGTGAAGACTCTTGCATTTGGGCAAACTCACGAATTTTATCCACTGTACCTGGCCCAATTCCCCGCTTGGGTTCATTGATAATGCGCTCAAAACTGATATTGTCACTGAGGTTAGCAATCAAGTTCAGATAAGCAATGACATCCCGAATTTCCTTCCGGCTGTAGAACTTGGTGCCCCCTACCATGGTGTAGGGAATGTTAGACTTGAGCAGCGCTTCTTCAATGGTCCGGGACTGGGCATTGGTCCGGTAGAGAACGGCAAAATCACGGTGTTTGTAGCCAGCTTCGCGACTGAGCTCCTCAATGGTCTTAGCAACAAAGACCGCTTCATCCTGCTCGTCATTGGCCCGGTAATAGACAATCTCTTCCCCGTCAGCATTTTGGGTCCAAAGATTCTTAGGACGACGATTTTTATTGTTTTTAATGACATCATTGGCTGCTTGCAGGATGGTTTTAGTAGAACGATAATTTTCCTCCAACAAAACGACCTTGGCATCAGGATAATCCTTCTCAAAGTCCAGGATATTCTGCATATCCGCTCCCCGCCAACCATAAATAGACTGGTCCGCATCCCCAACGACACAGATATTTTTAAAGCGAGAAGCCAAGAGTTTGACCAATTGGTATTGAGCATGGTTGGTATCTTGGTACTCATCCACATGGATGTATTGGAACTTCTGCTGGTAATAGGTCAGCACATCTGGATGCTGGTCAAAAAGACGAAGAGTCAGCATGATCAAGTCATCAAAGTCCACCGCTTCAGACTGTCGGAGTTCCTTTTGGTAAGCCTCATAGCACTTGGCGACGATCTGGGTATACATATCTCCAGCCTGGGCAGCATAGGCCACTTCATCAATCAGGTCATTTTTAGCATTGGAAATAGTTCCCAAGATGGTCCGTTCGTTCCATTTCTTAGGATCCAAGTTCAAGGACTTCAAGATCCGCTTCATCAAGGTCCGTTGCTCACCTGGATCGACAATCGTGAAGTTACGATTGTAGCCAATGTGATCCGCATCTCGGCGAAGGATGCGCACACACATGGAGTGGAAGGTGGCAATCAAGCAATCTTGGGTGGCTGGATTCAACTGATAAGCCCGCTCCTTCATCTCCCGAGCGGCTTTATTGGTAAAGGTAATGGCCAAAATATTCCAAGGATTGACCATTTTTTCATCGATCAAGTAAGCGATGCGGTGGGTCAAGACACGTGTCTTACCCGAACCAGCTCCCGCCATGATCAAGAGGGGACCTTCTGTCGTTTGGACCGCCTCTGCCTGGCGATCATTCATACCATTCAATAAAGGATTCATCTCATACTCCTCATTCATTCAATCGTTCTATTATACCACATTTTCGCCCTTTCTCCTTTTGGAAACAGTTGGCATCATTTGAATTTTGCACTCAAAAAAGCTATAATAAAGCCTTAAGAAGAACGAATTTTTCCTCATCAACAACGATCCAAGTTTGTCGCTTAGGAGGAAATCTATAGAAGTCTGGAGGAGGTCTAAGTGAATCAATCACAAAGTAATTTAAAACTAGCCGAACGTGGAGCCCTGATCAGTATTGTAGCCTACCTGATTCTTTCCGCTGCCAAATTAGCAACAGGCCATCTTCTTCACTCCTCCAGTTTGGTCGCTGATGGTTTTAATAACTTATCCGATATTATCAGCAATGTCGCCCTTCTCATTGGCATTCGCTTAGCCCGCCAGCCAGCTGACCGCGACCACCGGTTCGGTCATTGGAAGATTGAAGATCTAGCTAGTCTGGTGACGTCCATCATCATGTTTTATGTGGGCTTTGATGTCCTACGAGATACTGTTCAGAAAATCCTCAGTAGAGAAACCACTGTCATCGATCCTTTAGGAGCTATCGTCGGAGTCGGCTCGGCCCTGGTTATGTTTGCGGTCTACCTCTATAACCGCACCTTAGCTAAGAAAGCCCAATCCAAGGCCCTCAAGGCAGCTACCAAAGACAACCTCTCTGACGTGGTTACTTCCTTGGGAACTTCGGTTGCGATTGGGGCTAGCGCTCTCAACTACCCCATTGTGGACCAATTGGTGGCCATTGTCATCACCTTCTTTATCCTAAAAACCGCCTACGATATTTTCATCGAATCCTCCTTCAGCCTCTCCGACGGTTTTGATGAAAGTCTCCTGGATAAATACAAGGCGGCGATTCTGGAATTACCAAAGGTTAGCCGGGTCAAATCTCAACGGGGACGGACCTACGGAAGCAATATCTACCTGGATGTCGTTATTGAAATGAATCCAGACCTCTCTGTTTATGAAAGCCATGCCATTACCGAAGAAGTCGAACGCCTTCTCAAGGAAAAATTTGGTGTCTTTGATATCGATGTCCATGTGGAGCCGAGTTCTATCCCTGAAGATGAGATTTTAGACAATGTCCTTCTCAAGTTAAAGACTTATGAGGAACGCTTGCAGGCTCAACAGGAATACCAAACCCTTCTTGCAGACAACTTCACCCTCATTAATGAATTCGGCC
>NZ_CAJPOU010000004.1 GCF_905372335.1 Streptococcus sp. A12 | reverse complement strand
TCTTTGATCCAAATGATCCAAAAGGAATGCAGTTGTCAGAAACAGCTTATCACTTTCTTGGCGGTTTGATCAAGCACGCCTACAACTACACAGCCATCATGAACCCAACCGTTAACTCCTACAAACGTTTGGTACCAGGTTATGAAGCACCTGTTTACATCGCTTGGGCTGGCCGCAACCGTTCACCATTGGTCCGTGTACCAGCTTCACGCGGTATGGGAACACGTTTGGAATTGCGTTCCGTAGACCCAATGGCCAACCCATATATTGCTATGGCTGTTCTTTTGGAAGTTGGTTTGCACGGTATTGAAAACAAAATCGAAGCACCAGCTCCTATCGAAGAAAACATCTACATCATGACTGCAGAAGAGCGTAAAGAAGCTGGAATCACTGACCTCCCATCTACTCTTCACAATGCTTTGAAAGCTTTGACCGAAGATGAAGTTGTTAAGGATGCTCTTGGTGAACATATCTATACCAGCTTCTTGGAAGCCAAACGGATCGAGTGGGCAAGCTACGCAACCTTTGTTTCACAATGGGAAATTGATAACTACTTAGATCTTTACTAAGCTGAGAAATATAGAATGAGCTAGGTTTGATGACCTGGCTCATTTTTCATACAAAGAAAATGGATGGGACCGACCGGTCTCATCCATTCTTTTTACTTAATTTTCTTCATCTGGTGTCAAAATCATCGGGATGATGATAGGTTCACGTTCCGTGCTTTCGTAAAGGAAAGGACGAAGGGCGTTGACAATGGCACCGTGTACGGTTTGAATATTGGCATCTTTATTCTTCAAGGCGATCCGAATAGCGTTGAAGAGGATGCGTTGACTTTCACGGATCAGGTCACCGGACTCTCTCATATAGATGAAGCCACGGCTGAGGATATCTGGTCCAGCTAAAATCATTTTCGACTTGAAGTCAACTGTCGCAACAGCTAGGACAACCCCATCTTCTGATAAATCTTTGCGGTCACGAAGGACAGCCGCTCCGATTTCTCCGATGCGATTTCCGTCGACATAGATATCTTGGGCATTGAAACTTCCTGCGATACGAGCTGAGTTAGACGTCAGGGCAAGAACATCTCCGTTGCTCATGATGAAGATGTTATCTTTCTCTACTCCACAATCACGCGCGAGTCCAGCGTGAATCTTCTGCATGCGGTACTCACCGTGGACAGGCATGAAGTATTTGGGTTTGATCAAGCGCAACATGAGCTTTTGTTCTTGTTGGCCACCGTGTCCAGAGGTATGGATGTTGTTAATCTTACCGTGGATGACATCGACTCCTGCTTCCGAGATGATATTGATCAATTTATTCACACTAGTTGTATTCCCAGGAATTGGACTAGATGAGAAGATAACGGTATCACCCGGTTGCAATTGCACCTGGCGGTGGGTTCCGTTAGCGATACGAGACAGTGCCGCCATAGGTTCCCCTTGGCTACCTGTACACATAATGAGGATTTCATTTGCCGGGTAGTCTTTGATTTCACTTGGTTCAATAATCGTTCCAGGTGGTACCTTGATATAGCCAAGCTCAATTCCGTTGACAATGGCTTTTTCCATCGAGCGTCCAAAGACAACAATCTTGCGGCCAGTTTTGACAGCGGCATCTGCAGCCTGTTGGAGACGGAAGATGTTGGATGCAAAGGAAGCAAAGATGATGCGTCCATGAATGCCTTCAATAATCTTCATAATGGATTGGCCAACGACTTTTTCAGAGTTGGTAAAGGTTGGGACTTCCGCATTGGTTGAGTCAGAAAGCAGACAGAGGACGCCTTCCTCTCCTAGTGCAGCCATCCGGTGAAGGTCGGCCGGCTCACCAACAGGTGTAAAGTCAAATTTAAAGTCTCCCGTGCAGACGATTTTTCCTTGAGGCGTATGAAGAACAATCCCCAAAGGTTCTGGAATAGAGTGAGTCGTCCGGAAGAAGGTCGCTTTAATATGCTTAAAGGTCAACTCTGTATTTTGGTTGATTTCATAGAGTTTGGCACCACGAAGGAGACCATGCTCTTCCAATTTTCCACGAATTAGGGCTAGGGCCAAAGGTCCAGCATAGATTGGCACATTGGCTTGCTTCAAGAGGAAGGGAATTCCTCCGATATGGTCTTCGTGTCCGTGGGTAATCAAGACACCTTTGACACGGTCGATATTTTCAACGATATAGGAATAGTCAGGAATCACGTAATCGATCCCTAACAAATCATCTTCAGGGAACTTGATCCCAGCATCCACAATGATGATTTCGTCTTGGTATTCAATCCCATAGGTATTTTTACCGATTTCCCCGAGACCTCCAATGGCGAAAACACCAACTTCTTCAGGTTTTAAGGTATATGCCATGGATTAGAACTCCGTAATTTCAAATGCGCCAGACTCTTTTTCATATTCTAGGTGTTGGTCTGACAAGAGAGTGATAAATTCGATGTTGTAAGATGTATTTTCTTCAACAAGGCGACGAGCTTCAATGCGTCCTTCTAACTCATTCTTCGCATCGATATCGAGATAGAGGGCATGAGTCGTTTCACGACGAGGGTTGCGTTCTTTTGTTTCTTGGTAGAAAACTTTGTAAATCATTTCGTTTCGGTTCCTTTCACTTGTTCGGACTGTAGCAGAAAAGAAACAGCTAGTAGCTAGCTGAGACACCTATTCTTGCTTTCCTTTGTCCTGATTCGATACAATTATTATTCATTATACCATAAATAGGCTCTAAGGAAAAGATGCAAGCAGGTTCTGAGGGCAGAAGGAAGCGCTTTTTTAGAGGGATAGAGAGCAGGTGATTTCACAGTCTGGGGGTGCTTCCTCTACCGTTTGGCGTCTATTTGTAGTATAATATGAAGCAGACAACGAGGAGAAAACATGAAAGTATTAGCATTTGACACCTCCAGTAAGGCCCTATCCGTTGCCCTTTTGGAGGAAGAAAACCGATTAGCAGAGTTGACACTGACGATCAAGAAAAACCACAGCATTACCTTGATGCCCACCATTGAATTTTTGATGGCCAGCATTGATTGGAAACCGACGGATTTAGACCGTATCGTAGTAGCAGAAGGGCCTGGATCTTATACTGGCTTACGGATCGCGGTAGCAACGGCTAAAACCCTGGCTCAAACGCTGAAGATTGACTTAGTAGGGGTGTCGAGCTTACTAGCCTTGGTGCCAGAAGAGATAGAAGGTCTGGCCATTCCAGTCATGGATGCGCGCCGTAACCATGTCTATGCGGGCTTTTACCAAGAAGATCAGCTGGTCTACCCGGAGGGGCATCTTTCTTTTGAAGCCGTATTAGAAAGAGCAAAGGGAGCTGAAAAGGTGACCTTCCTTGGGGAAGTGGAAGCTTTTCGTGAGCAGATACAAGAAGGCTTGCCGAGTGCTCAGATGGTAGAAACCCTACCGGATGCGGTACGGATCGGTCGACTAGGACTTACAAAAGAAGCTGTCTCCGTTCATGGTTTTGTGCCCAACTACCTCAAGCGGGTAGAAGCTGAGGAAAACTGGCTCAAGGACCATCAAGAGTCCGGTCAGTCCTACATCAAACGCCTATGATTCGTATCGAGAAGGATGCGGGGCGATTAGACCTAGCCCCTCAGTTGGTAGAAATCTTAGACGATGTCTATGGACAAAGTCCTTGGACCTTGGAGCAAGTCCTTGCGGATCTCGGTCAAGCTCAAAATTGGTATGCCTTGGCCTATAGTGGGGAAGCATTGGTCGGCTTCTTGGCCATGCAAGAAAACCTCTATGAGTTAGAAGTCGTCCAAATTGCTGTTCGAAAAGAGTGGCAAGGGCGCGGGATTGCTGGTCAGCTACTAGAAACTGTTCCTCAGGAGAAAGAGGTCTTTTTAGAGGTGAGAGAAGGAAACACTCCGGCTCGAATTCTCTATCAGAAACAAGGATTTAAAGAAATTGGTTGCCGGAAAGGGTATTATCATGCACCTACCGAAGACGCCATTATGATGAAAAGGGAAGCAAATGAAGGATAGATATATTTTGGCATTTGAAACATCTTGTGATGAGACCAGTGTCGCCGTCTTAAAGAACGATACAGAGCTCTTGTCCAATGTCATTGCCAGCCAAATTGAAAGCCATAAACGCTTCGGGGGAGTGGTTCCAGAAGTTGCCAGTCGCCACCATGTCGAAGTCATTACGGCCTGTATTGAGGAAGCGCTAGAAGAAGCGGGAATTACAGAAGAAGAAGTCACAGCGGTTGCGGTAACTTACGGACCAGGTCTGGTTGGAGCTCTTTTGGTCGGTCTTGCTGCAGCCAAGGCCTTTGCATGGGCCCATGGGGTTCCTTTGATTCCTGTCAATCATATGGCTGGCCACTTGATGGCCGCTCAAAGCGTTGAGCCTTTAGAATTTCCGCTCTTGGCCTTGCTGGTCAGCGGAGGACATACCGAGTTGGTCTATGTCTCGGAGGCGGGTGATTATAAGATCGTTGGGGAAACACGTGATGATGCTGTCGGAGAGGCCTATGATAAGGTCGGCCGCGTCATGGGCTTGACCTATCCAGCCGGTCGTGAGATTGACGAGTTGGCTCATAAGGGTCAGGATATCTACGATTTCCCACGCGCCATGATCAAGGAAGACAATCTGGAATTCTCATTCTCAGGGCTCAAATCTGCCTTTATCAATCTCCACCACAATGCCGAGCAAATAGGCGAGAGCCTGTCCAAGGAAGACCTATCGGCTTCCTTCCAAGCTGCGGTGATGGATATCTTGATGGCCAAGACCAAAAAAGCCCTAGAAAGATACCCTGTTAAGACCCTGGTGGTGGCGGGAGGAGTCGCGGCCAATCAAGGTCTTCGTGAACGCCTGGCTTCTGAGATCACAGATGTTAAGGTCATCATTCCTCCTCTGCGCCTCTGCGGGGACAATGCGGGGATGATTGCCTATGCCAGTGTCAGCGAATGGAATAAGGGAAATTTTGCTAGCTTAGATCTCAATGCTAAGCCTAGCCTTGCTTTTGATCCGATAGAAGAGAACTTAGATTAGTTAAAAAACGAACATAAACGACGGGAGGACGATTCCCGTCCCTTTTTTTGTTATAATAGATAGCATCAAAAAAGAAAGGAAGAAAGAGTGGAAAAGAATTTTCAGCAGGGGGTCAGGGATGCCCTTCCGACGGCCTTGGGTTATATCAGTATTGGCTTAGCCTGTGGTGTGGTGGCGTCTCCCTATCTCTCCCCTTTAGAAATGGGATTGATGAGTCTCTTGGTTTACGCAGGGGCTTCTCAGTTTGCTATGATCTCTTTGATTGCGGTTCATTCGTCCCTCATGAATATTGCCTTAACCGTCTTTTTCATCAATTTGCGCAATATGCTTATGAGTCTGCATACCTCCCCTGATTTTAAGGAGGCTAGCCTGGTCCATAATATTGGAATTGGTAGTTTGTTGACAGATGAAAGTTACGGGGTTTATTTGAGTGAAAAATTGAAAAGTGACCGGATCACTGTTCCCTGGATGCATGGCAATAATGTGGTCGGTTATCTGGCCTGGGGCTCATCAACTATTTTGGGGACAGCCCTGGGGTCTCTCTTGCCCAATCCTAGTGCCTTCGGCCTGGACTTCGCCTTAGTTGCTATGTTTATTGGGATTTTTGCAGGTCAGTTTCAAGGCATGCGTTTGACGGAGAAGATGGCTACCTTACTCCTTGTTTTAGGTGCTGTGGCCTTTAGCTTTTTCCTCTTGACCTTCTTTTTGACCCAATCCTTGGCCGTTTTAGTGGCCACTTTAACAGGTTGTTTCGTGGGGGTGATGTACGATGCGCATGAATAGTTGGATTTTCTTGGTTATTTTGATGTCCGCAGTGGTTACCTGGATTCCACGCATTTTGCCCTTCGTTTTGGTCAAATACCGGGGGCTGCCAGATCCAGTTCTGCGTTTTCTAAAGTACCTTCCCATTGCCATCATTTTTGCCCTAATCCTTTCCAGTCTGGTAGAGGGGAAAGTAGGCCAGCTCCCTCAGGTCCGGTGGGTGGATCTGGTCGCAACCATTCCGACCATGATAGTGGCCTTTCGCTACAAAAACCTAATGGGAACGGTTCTATTTGGGATTGTCTTGGTTGCTCTCTTACGATGGCTTGTCGCCTGAATCTCCTGAATTTTTAGATAGATTACTATTTATTGCAAATATTACAAAAATATTTCAAAAAAATTGACATTGTGTAATGTTGTAATATAATAGTTTCTATCAAATGAAGTGAGGGATCATGATGATGAAAAAATGGACAAGTTTAGCACTTTTAGGATTAACTTCTGCAAGCCTACTTGTAGCCTGTGGTTCAAATAAAGAGGAGAACAACTCTTCTGCCAAAGAAGCACAAACGACGGTGAAGTCTAATCAGAAAAAAGCAAAGGCAGCTTCTGGTAAGAAAGAGACAAAAGCTACTGAAACGGATGCGCAAGAAGGGGCACAAGCTGCTTCTCAAGATGCAGGAAACTCAGGTCAAACTGATGCAGGATCTGGTGCAGCAAGCACTAACAAGGCCACAGATTCGTCTCAAGTGGTGCCAGAAGAGCTGGTAGGGACTTGGACAGGAACAACTGAAATTGCCAAAGATGTCCAAATGACCGTGTCTGCGAACGGTACGGTCACTACGACAGCGAACTTTTATCAAGCTGATTTGAATCCTGTTCGTACTACAACAACGAAAGCCAAGGCAGTTTAAGCATCTGGTAATGTCTATTACTGGGAAACAGACGAACCTGGCGCTTTTGATGCCCTTCTTCCAGGGATTGCTGGACTTGGGAGAGCCAATATGAAGGTAAAAGCCGGTTTCATTTTAGAAGAGGGCCACTATACACCGATTGTATTTGTAACAGGGCTTAATGAAGACTTTGATTATAGCAAATACAATGATTTCCGTGTTTCCCTTACAAAAAAAAGACAAATCCACGAATCCCTAAGGAGTCGTGGATTTTGTTTTAGATAAATTGTGTAATAAAGACAATGAGGATGACGATTGGAATCACAAAGCGAAGCAAGAAAACCCAGAGCTTGAAGAAGAAGCGCTTGGTTTTCTCTTCTCCCACCTTGAGTTCTTCTTGGGCTAGAACTTGATCAAAGATATAGCCTGTAAATAGGGAGAGGCAGAGAGCTCCAAAAGGCATGAGGAGGTTGGAAACCAAAAAGTCCATACAATCAAAGAAGGATTTTCCAAAGAGGGTCCACTTGGAGAGTACTCCATAGGAAAGGGCAGATGGGATCCCAAAGACAAAGGTCAGAAGACCAATGATTTGGCTCCATTTAGCCCGCTGTTTGTTGTTTTGGTTGGTGACGTTCCCGACATTAATCTCTAACATGACGACGGATGAGGTAATGGTCGCAAAGAGGAAGAGAAGAAGGAAAAGCAGGTAGAAGAGGGTACCAAAAGGCATCTTGTCAAAGACTTGTGGCAGGACTACAAAGAGGAGTCCCGGTCCACTAGTAGAAGGGATTTGAAAGGCTGACATGGCTGGGAAGATCGCCAAGCCCGCCATGATAGAAACGGCGATATTCATGAAGACGACGGAAATCCCGGATTGGACCAGGTCAGTGTCCTTGTCCAAATAAGAAGCATAAGTCAACATGGCTGTCACCCCTAGCGAGAGAGCGAAAAACGATTGCCCCAAAGCGTAGAGCAGACCTTGGCTAGTCATCTTGGAGAAGTCTGGCTTGAGGAAATAACTGACACCCTCCCAAGCGCCAGGTAAGGTCAAGGAACGACCAATCATGACTAAGAAAATAATGAAGAGAAGAGGCATCATGAATTTTGAGGCCTTTTCAATTCCTTGTTCTACCCCCTTGGAAACAATCAAGACATTGAGGAGGATGAAGATGGCCTGGGCCCCAAGAGCCAACCAGGGATTTGAAATAATCTCTCCAAAGAGCTGGGTATAGTCACTAACTGAGAGAAGTTGGAATAACTCTCCCAAGGCAACACCTAGATAAATCAGGATCCAACCACCGATGACACTGTAGAAGGAGAGGAGGATAAATAGGGCAAAGGCACCGATCCAACCGATCCCATCATAGAGGCGACGGCCACCGAGTTTTCCAAAGGTTTTAATGGCAGAGACACCAGCTGCACGTCCTAGAGTAAATTCAGCTAGTAAGAGCGGGAAACCGATAAGTAGAGTTGCTATCAAAAAAACAAGAAGGAAACTTCCGCCCCCGTTAGCGGCGGTCATATAGGGGAACTTCCAAACAGCCCCAAGCCCAATTGCAGAACCTGCAGAGGCTAGGATAAAGCCAATTTTGGAACCCCATTGAGATTTTTCCATATGGATTCTCCATTTCTAATTCAAATATAGGAAGAAAGCAAAGGCCAGCAAAGGCTCTTTCATAGACAAAAGAAAAAGGCTATTTAGTACGAACTAAATAGCCATAAAAACTCCAAGTGACATCTCTAAGAAGACGACTCTTATGTTTGTTGCTGGATTTGTTCTAAAAATAATCCTAACATCTTTTGAAAAAGCTGTCAATAGTGGAGACTTCCGGCCACCCAACCGGTACAGAGGGCAGAAGTAATGTTAAATCCTCCTGTATGGGCATTGATATCCAGGACCTCCCCAGCAAAATGAAGACCGGGGACCAATTTACTTTCTAAGGTCTTGGGATTGATTTCCTTGAGGCTGACACCACCTTTGGTTACAAAAGATTTGGCCAAGGACATCTTTCCAGTTACAGGGATAGGGAGTTCCTTTATTTTCGCTAGTACGGCATCGATTTCTTTAGGAGAGAGTTGCTTCACCTTTTCGGGAAAATCCTGGGCAAAGAATTCCGCCAGGCGTTCTGGCAGATAGGCCTTCAGAACATTCTTTAGAGATTTTTCCCGGTTTTCCTCTAGGATTGCTGAGAGTTCTTCCTTAGAATAGTGAGGGAGACTGTCTAGTGTTAGGATCTCTCCTCCTTTGACAAAGCTTGACATGCGAAGGGCGGCCGGGCCAGACAGGCCAAAGTGGGTAAAGAGGAGGTCATGGGTAATGTGGTGTTTGCCATAGTGGAGGGTCACATCATCTAAGGAAATCCCTTGAAGGGCCTTGTGGGGGAAATCTGTCAGGAGCGGGCTTTCAGCAGCTTCTAGTTCTGTAATAGTGTGGTGGAAGTGACGGGCGATATCGTGGCCAAAGCCGGTAGAGCCCGTCGAAGGGTAGGACTTTCCACCAGTTGTCACAATCAAGCGATCTGCCGTCCAGGTCTCGTCTTTTGATTTGATGACGAATTGTCCATCGATTTTCTTCACAGAGGTTACCTCTACCTGGCAGCGGACTTGACCGCCAAGCTCGGCAATCTTATCTGTCAGAGCTTGAATAATCGTTTGGGAACGATCTGAAGCTGGAAAGACACGACCATGGTCTTCGACCTTGAGCTTGACCCCGTTTTCTGTGAAGAAGCGGATGATATCATGATTGTCAAATTGAGAAAAGACACTGTAAAGGAAACGTCCGTTTCCTGGAATGCCTGCTAGGAGATCGTCCAGGCTTCCATTGTTGGTCACATTGCACCGGCCTCCACCAGTCCCAGCTAGTTTTTTCCCTAGTTTGCGGTTCTTTTCCAAGAGGAGGGTTGCTTGCCCGTAGAAGGCGCTGGAGATGGTGGCCATCATACCAGCAGGGCCTCCTCCGATGACAATGGTATCGTAGTGGTTCATAAGGTCTCCTTTTTCTCGTCTCGTTTTATTTCCAGTTCATTGTAACATAAAAAATGGACCCTGTCCCCAGGCTCCACTTTTTATGAGTTAATTGTCTTCGTCTGGATTTTGACGGAGGTGGATGGAATAACGCTTAGGTGGGTAAATGCCGATTTCAGGACCCCAGCGTGGGAAGAGCTGATTAGTTTTCTTCCCAGCAGCGTACTTGGCTTCTGCCGCCATTTCCCAGAGCTCTTCGTAGAGATCGCCTAGTAAGAAGTCGAGCTCTTGATAATAAAGGTCTGGCTTTCCGTAGTCACTAAGGCTGAGTTCCATCAAACCATAGACTTGTAGCTTATGGTCCATGAGTCTACGTCCGTCTACCTTGTTAGAGTGAACGATAATGCGTCCGAAGGGATCATTTCTTCGGATGCGTTCCAGCTCTTTGTAGGCGTTGATTCCAGAATTTCCTTGACAGGAGAAGAAGTAGATGTTTTTCAAGTCATAGTCGATATAGGAGATATTTCCATTATAGACCAGCTTGACTGGTAGATTACGAACCCGTTTTTTCTCTAGATAGTTGTTAATATGTTCGACCAACATCTTAGAGGGATAATTGTATTCAATGACATAGATCATAGTTTCTTTCCTTTGCTATTGAGTAAATAACTGAGCTATCTTTCAGTTACGAATAGTATACAAGCTTTTGAAGTCAGATAGGGGGAAAAATCTATTTGGTTCATTTTTGAAGCTATTCGGTTCATTTTGGAGGAGCAAAGGAGAAAAAATCGCTAAAGGAATACGAAGAAAATGGGGAAGTGGGGACGAAGAAGGGCATTTTTTGAAAACGCAAAGAAAATTTACCGAAATCTTTCATTTGTGCTATAATCAAGGGGAAGTGACGTCATGGAAAGAGGGGTATCATGAGTTTAGAACAGTTAGAGCGGAAATCGCTCCAAGAGATTAATCAATCCGTCAAGGTTCCCAAGGGAACTTCTTTTTGGAGGACCTTGTTATTGTTTTCAGGTCCGGGGAGCCTAGTAGCAGTGGGCTACATGGATCCTGGGAACTGGATCACCAGCGTTGTTGGAGGGGCTCACTATCGTTACCTGCTCTTGTCGGTGGTTCTCTTGTCTTCCTTGATTGCCATGCAATTGCAACAGATGGCTGGGAAACTAGGGATTGTCCATCGGAAGGATTTGGCCCAGACAACAGCGACGCATTTGCCCAAGTGGCTCCGCTATATTCTCTGGATAGTGATTGAATTAGCCTTGATGGCGACAGATTTAGCAGAAGTCATTGGTTCCGGGATTGCACTACATTTGCTGTTCGGATGGCCCTTGCTCTTTTCTATTTTGGTCACCATCCTGGATGTCTTCCTCCTCCTTGGACTCATTCACTTAGGTTTTCGTAAGATTGAGGCTATTGTCTCCACCTTGATTTTGACCATTCTGGGGATTTTTATCTATCTTGTGGTCCTATCAAAACCAGATATAGGTGGCATTTTTGCTGGCTTTCTTCCTCAGAAAGAAATTGTAGGTATCGGTCTTCCTAAGGGATCACAAGCCTTGACGCTGGCCTTGGGGATTATTGGTGCAACCGTCATGCCCCATAATCTCTATTTGCATTCCTCCATTTCACAGACACGCAAGGTCGATTATGAGGATCCTGCAGATGTTCGTCGGGCTGTGCGTTTCATGACCTGGACTCTAATATTGAATTGACCCTGGCTTTTGTTGTCAACTCTCTCTTGTTGATTCTCGGAGCGGCCCTCTTCTTTGGACACGCAGAAGAAATTGGAGCCTTCTCTAGTATGTATGATGCCTTGCAAAACAATGCTATTGCAGGAGCTATTGCAAGTCCTTTTCTATCCACCTTGTTTGCTGTTGCTTTGTTAGCAAGTGGTCAGAATTCAACAATTACAGGAACTCTAACAGGACAAATTGTCATGGAAGGTTTCCTTAAATTCCGCCTTCCTCAATGGCTTGTCCGCCTCTTTACACGGATGCTGGCCCTCACTCCTGTCCTGATAGTCGCCTTTCTCTTTGGAGACCAGGAAAGTGTTCTAGATGATTTGTTGGTCTATTCTCAAGTCTTCTTGTCTCTGGCTCTACCATTTTCAATTTTTCCCTTGGTTTACTTTACCTCCAATAAAAAAATCATGGGAGAATTTGTCAATGCAAAATGGAATACCTACTTAGCTTACGGAGTAGCGACTCTTTTAACTCTGTTAAACGTCCAACTCATTGTGACGACGCTCTTTAAATAAAAAATCAGCTTTGTCGGACGAGGAAAACATGCTATAATAGAAGGGAAGTTCCCATCTAGCTAGAAAATAGGCAGAAGTGGGCAGTAACCATTAAACAAGAGGTCCTAACCCCTTGATACGAAAGGAATCTAGAAAATCTTATGATGAATATGCAGAATATGATGAAGCAAGCACAAAAGCTTCAGAAACAAATGGAACAAAGTCAGGCAGAATTGGCTGCTTCTCAATTTGTTGGCAAGTCTGCTCAGGACTTGGTCGTCGCTACCTTGACGGGTGATAAAAAGGTGGTATCCATCGAATTTAACCCGGCAGTCGTAGACCCAGAAGATACAGAAAGTCTTTCTGATATGACCGTTCAAGCTATCAATGCGGCCATCGAAGAAATTGATGCGGCAACCAAGAAAAAATTGGGAGCTTTTGCTGGTAAATTACCATTCTAAACATATAGAGAAAACCTCTATCAGATTATAGAGGTTTTAGATTGAAAATAAAGTCTTATGAAAAACTTTCCTTAGGTGAGTACGGACGTCAGCGAACTTCGAAGAAGTTCCATGACTTATTAAGATACAAAGGGCGTCTGCGGATAAAGTCAAAATAGGAAGTTTGACGCAGAATCTTTCGGTTCTAGGAAAACTTATCTTTTTGACACAATCCGCAGCCCGTGTTCAATTCGTTTTGAACCCCCTCGCTCTTTAATTTCCGGGCTCAGGCTAAAACAGTTTCCCAAACTGTTTTACTCTCAAAACTCCCGAGTGCTAGAAACAATAGTGTTTCTAGCACTTTTCTCACAGCGGAAAGTTTTTCATCTTCTTAAATGACTAAAAAATATAAGTCATTTTTTGAAAGTCATCTAGCTGTTTTATGTAAAACACTAGTTTATCTATATTCAAAAACCTCTATCATCGATAGAGGTTTTTTTAGTCGTTAAAAAAATTGGAGAGGTCCAATCCACCAAAAGGAGAGGTAGAAAAGGATTCTTGTTCGGTTAGGAGTTGCCGGGCCCGGTCTGATTCGAGAAAGGCTTCATAAACAAGAGCAGTCATCCGGGCATCTTCTAGACTATCATGCGATTTTCCAGCTACTCCTAAAAACTGAGCAACTGTATGGAGCTGCAAGTTTTTAATCCCATGGAGGTCAGAAGGGCGGCGTTTAGAAGCTTCTTCAAAGACATCAACAGCATATTGGTCTGTGAACTCTAGCCCATTTTCCGCTAGGATAGGGAGGTCACTCTTGATGGCATTGTATCCAATGATGGGACTATCTGCAACAAAATCTCGGAACTCCGCTAGGACTTGCTCGAGTGGGGGAGCTTGGAGGATTTTATCAGATGTGATCCCGGTGAGGCCATTGATAAAGCTCTTTAGTGGTTTATCCGTATAGGCATAGGAATCATAGTGGGCAACTTCTTGGCCATCTGCAAAGCGGACAGCAGAAACTTGGATAATGTGGTACTTTCCTTCAAATTGATTAAATTCTAAATCAAAGGAGACATAGTGGCTTAATTCTTTCAAGGGAACTCCTTCATCTATTGGGTGTTTTTGGATTTTCTAATTATTGAGGGGAGGCAAAGGCATAGAAAAAACTGACCGAAGTCAGTTTTTAGCGACCAAAGACGCGTCTCCAGAAGCCTTTACTCTCTTGTTCTTGAACCTTTTCATTGGCTTGATCTAATTCTAATTTCAATGTTTCACGGTCATTCATAGCCTGAAGGGTTAGCTGTTGTTGTTGGTCGAGCTGTTTGTCTTTTTCAGCAATCTGAACATCTTTGACACGCAACTGCTCATCCTTTTTAGCTAATTGCTCATCTTTGGATTTTAGCTGGTCGTCTTTTGCTTTTAGTTGTTCGTAGAGACGGACGATTTCGGCATTTTTTTCATCTACCAAAATTTCCATCAATTCACGCTGTTTCACATCATCGCTGACGGGCTCGTCTTCAAAGATGGTCTTTTTGTAGATTTCTTCTAGCTTAATCAAGCCACTACGGGTTACGACGGTAACTCCCTTATCATTTTTTTCTGTATCTTCAGGATCTAGGGCCTTGACACGGTTATTGACCGCTTGGCGACTAACTCCTAGAATTTCAGCAATTTCGCTGACTGTTTTTTCGATAGCCATAATATCCTCTAAACTCTTTTTCTATGAAATACTCTCTTAGATATTATCATAAGTAGGCAAGGCTGTCAAATCAAGCAAGGGAAGGGACGACAAGGAAAAAGCATGAAATTCCTTAATCCATCTCAGGAAGGGTTAAGCTGGAGTTGGCCAGATCAATGGTGAGTTGGTAGTCTGTTTGGTCGCGGACAGTGATCTCGAAGTCGGTTGTATAAAGGACGAGACGAAGAGTGGTCCCTTTCTCCAGTTTGTAGATGGTTGGTTGGAGTTCAAAGTCGAATTCCATCCATTCTCCAGGGGTCACAGGTTCGACTTGTAAGAGATCATGACGGTTTTGGAGGTTAAGATACCCCTTTGTAATCACTCGTTGGCCGGCTTCCTTAAATGGCAATTCAGTCAAGTTGTCCAGCATATGGTAGCGACCGTTATCCAGTGTACGGACGGATAGGACAGCTGGATAGGGTTGGAGGTATTTCTTACTTCCTAGCTCCATGAGTTGGGCTGAGAGCAAGCCTTTGTTTGTGCTAGATTGGAGCCGCAGGTGAAGGTGAGCTTTTCCGTTGAGGTGCAGGTCCTCTTCGATTGGAAGATCGATCGTTACTTGTTGGGCCTTATCTTGGTAGAGGTCGGTTAAGAAAGTTGGATAGGCCTTGCCATAGCGCTCATAGTCTTCTGTCGCATAGCGGTTTTGGATGACTTTCTCACCATCTCCGAGTGGGAAGGCCCGTTGGGCTGTTTGATTGCCAAAGTCTTCCAAGGAGGTCCAACTTTGTTCTCCTGTATTGTCCTGCCAGATGACGGTTGGCAATTCATAACTTGAATCATAGCCCAGTAATTTTTTAGAAAGGAGGGCGTTCATGCTCTCACGGAAGTCAATGGACTGCCAGTTGTTGAGATAGACATGGGCCCCATTGTGATAGAAGAGGTGTTTCTTGATGTTGGCTGGAAGGGCTTGGAACATTTGGTATACATGGAGGGGCTTCACGTTCCAGTCTTGGGAACCATGGGTGAAGACGACCTCTGCCTTGACTTTGTCTGCCTGAAGGAGATAGTTGCGGTCATGCCAGAATTGGTTGTAGTCCCCTGTTTTGCGATCTATTTGCTCTTTAAGCCGTTCCAAATCCGCTAGATGGGCTGCATGGTGGCGGAGATAGTCTCCAGCCCGAAGGGCGCGTGAATAGGTCAACTCAGCGAGCGAATCAAAATCCTCTCCAGGATAGCCACCAGGACTTGTGACAAGGCCATTTTCGCGGTAGTAGTTGTACCAAGAGGAAATACCAGCTTCTGCGATGATCACTTCTAGGCCATCAACCCCTGTGGTAGCCAGTCCATTGGACATGGTTCCTAGGTAGGATAAGCCCGTCGTAGCAACCTTGCCGTTAGACCAATCAGCCTTGATTTGGCGTTGGCGACTATGGTCTGTGAAGGCACGACAGCGTCCGTTGAGCCAGTCGATGACATTTTTATAGGCCTCGATTTGGCGGTAATCCCCGTTAGTCATCAAGCCTTGGGAATCCTTGGTTCCTAGACCGGAGACGTAGAGATTGGCGAAGCCACGGGCGAGAAGGTAGTCATTGAGAGTATAACTGCTGTTGATATGAGTGAGGGTTTCTTCAGCCTCAGAGACCAGTCGGGCTTCTCCAACTGGGTCAACGGTTTCGAGCGTGGGTTGACTGACTTGGATGCTTCTTGCTTCTTTTTTCTCCAGGTCCACATTCATATTATAGAGAGCCTTGTCACTGGCCTTGTCATTGGTTCCTTGGTGATAAGGGCTGGCAGTCATGACGGCTGGAATTTTTCCTTCATAGCGAGGGCGAATAATATTGACCTTGATCAAATCTGGAAGGCCATCTTGGTCGCTATCAATCCGACTTTCCACATAGACCACCTCACGAATCACATCATGGCAGTTAAAGGTAGCTAGACTTTTTCCGTTGAAAAA
Organism: Streptococcus sp. A12; assembly: GCF_905372335.1. GTDB lineage: Bacteria > Bacillota > Bacilli > Lactobacillales > Streptococcaceae > Streptococcus. The sequence goes on along the minus strand of NZ_CAJPOU010000004.1, from coordinate 40,726 downwards.
GTGGTAGCGATTGTCTTCAGGGATCAAGCCATCACTGACCAACTGTTCAATGAGTAAATTCCCTTTGACTGTTCGAGTATTGAGGAGGTGATAGAGGTTCTCAACCAAGTTTCCATACTCAATCGGAATTTGGACTTCTTTTAAGAAGCTGTCCGTATTTTCAAAGTCAATAAAATAGCGGAAACCGAGCAATTGGAGGGCCACTGTGTAGAAAATATTTGGAGACCATTCGCGGTCAGATTGGAAATAGCTCAGGAGATCTGTTTCAGCATCCGCCACTAGGTTAGAGAGAGGATAATCTGTATTTTTGTAGGTGAAATAAACCTTGCGAACAAACCATTCAAACAGTTCTTTCTCTGTAAGATGAAGGGGAAGGTCAAACCCGATTTCTTTCAGTTCCTTTAGAATGTCTGCTTGGTCGACTGGTAGATAGCTATATTGATTGAATTTCATAGGATGCTCCTTTTATCAGCTTCACTGTTTCTTTACTTCTTATATTATACGTGATAAAATAGTATTTGTCTAAAGACCTTTGATCTCTGAAGGAGGGTGTCATGGTGAGAAAATTATCTGTTGAAGAAGTTGCAAGAAGACGGACTTTATTGTTTGGGGTTCTTGCCGTCATTTTTGGGATCCTCATTTTTCGAAACGGTGTTGGTTTCACAAAATTTTCCTTGGATCTATTAGCCATTTACTTTTTAGTTGATGGACTAGGAAGCTTTCTTCTTCGCTTTTTGTTACGTAGCAAGTCTATTTCCTATAGCCACTCTATTTGGTTTATTTTTCTTTCACTTGCGTTGATCTGGTTGAATCGACTGAGTAGTCTGCCCGTAAACTTAGTTGTGATTTGTTTAGGGGCATATCAGTTGGGGAGTGCCATTGTCTATGGGATCACATTTTGGCTTTATAAGGCCAATCGGGTAAAAGGAGGCTGGCTCTATTTATGGGATGCGCTTTTAAACGGTGGGATTGGTCTAGCAACTGTCTTGGAACCTGGTTCAGATGGGCACTTCCAATTTATCCTCTTGGGGGCTTATCTGGTCTTGTTGGGGATTTCTAATATTCGAGATGGTATTTTATTTGACAAAGACCAACAAGGCCAAGAGTTAAAACGTCGCTTTCGTATTAGCCTACCGGTTATCTTTGCAGCCTTTATCCCTGCTAAGGAGTTAAAACGGTTTAACCAGTTTCTTCAAAAAGGGAGCTCGGCGGGACACACAGGCCCTTATCGATTGGTGAAAAAAGAAGAAGAGGCAAGGGAATTAGAAATTTTGGTTCATACTTCTGACAGCAACTTATTTGGAGCGATTGGGCATGTAGATATTTGTTATCAGGGGAAGGTCATTTCTTACGGAAGTTACGATCCCTTTTCAGAGCGTCTATTTGGGACGATTGGGGATGGCGTACTGTTTAAAGTGGATAAGGAACCATACATCGAACTATGTAAAAAAGAGAGTCAAAAGACGCTGTTTGGCTACAGCCTATCCCTTACCGAAGAAGAGAATCAGGCAGTAGAGAAGCGTCTAGCTGAAATTGATCAGTTGTTAGAACCTTGGGATCCACCTAGTAGGTTACTGGAAGACGGTCAGCCGACCTACGCTTACAAATTGAAATATGATTTAGGGGCTGAGCTATATAAATTTACTTCTTCGCGTTTTAAATCTTACTTTGTTCTGTCTACGAATTGCTGCCTGTTAGCAGATTCAATTGTGGGACAAGCGGGAACGGCTATATTAGATGTGCGTGGAGTGATTGCACCAGGGACCTATCAGGATTACTTAGAATACGAATTTGAAGCTCCAAACGGGCGGGTCCATACACGAACAGTATATTAAGTAAAGAAAGACAGATTCAAAATTTTGAGAAATCTGTCTTTTTTGCACAAGATTTCTTGTAAAAAAAAAGAAAATCTTTTAAAATATAAAAGACTTGGAGGAATTATGTGCATAAATAAAATTAGTAGTATTTCACCTGTATTAAAAACAAACAATCGAAATGTCAATCAAGATTTTTTTGAAAAGGTCTTAGGAATGAAAACCCTGTTGGAAGATGGGGCTTTATTATCCCTTGGAGATCAATCGAAGACAGACCGCCTCTATTTAGAGGAATCCCCTAGTATGAGAACCCGTAAGGTTGAGGGACCAAAACGCTTGGCTTGCTTAAAGATTCGCGTGACCAACCCGCAAGAAATTGAGTGGCTTCTGGCTCGTGGTCATCAAGTTGATCGCCTCTTCAGAGGGGAAAATGGCTATGCCTTTGAAGCTCTTTCGCCAGAAGGAGATCGTATCTTGCTCCATGCGGAAGAGCAAGTGGACAGTTTAACTGAAATTGAGGAAGTTCCAGATTTTCAAGCGAATGAAGAGTTTACAACCTTGACGGAGTTTTTCGTAGAAAAGATAGTTCTTCGTGTACCTAATGTAGAGACTTCTACAGCTTTCTATCAACAACTACCTGGCTTAGAAGAGTATTTAGACTTAGAAGCATCAGATGGTCCGGACCTCACACTAGCTAATGGACAGACTTGGGACCTTTGTCAGGTCAAGGTCATTCTAGAGCCATTTGTAGCAAGTGAAGTGGCCTCTTGCTTTGGAGATCAGGTGACTTTTGTACCAAAAAGGCAACAATTTGTCTTGGTTGAGGATCCAAGCAAGATTGAATGGTGGTTCGAAGCCTAAGCAAGTCTTTGGCTGATTGAAATGAGTGAAGAAAAATGGAAAAAATCATCCAAAAAATTCAAGAGCAAATAGGAGCAGGCATCTACCCAGGTGCCTCTCTTGCGCTCTATCAGAAAGGAAGCTGGCAGGAGTATTACTTGGGACTAGCTGATCCAGACAAGCAAGAGCCAGTTATTCCTGGCTTGACCTATGATTTAGCCAGTGTGAGTAAGGTCGTCGGAGTTGGAACGGTTCTTGCTTTTCTGGTCCGACAAGGGCAAATTGATATCGATCGTCCCTTAGCTTCTCACTATCCGGATATGGAGCAGGCAGAGGTGACCATCCGTCAGCTTTTAACCCATACTTCTGGGCTGGATCCTTTCATCCCTAGACGAGATGACTTGGATGCTGAGGGCTTAAAAGAAGCCCTGCACCGTTTGAAGCTCAAGGACAATCGCCAGTTCCACTATACAGATGTCAATTTTCTTTTGTTGGGCTTTCTTCTGGAGAAGTGGTATGGTCAGGATTTGGCCCAGATTTTTCAGGAGCAAGTCTTTGCACCTTGGCAAATGAAGGAGACTACTTTTGGCCCGGTTTCTCAAGCGGTGCCAACCCTTCGTGGCGTTCCAGCTGGTGTCGTCCATGATCCGAAAGCGCGTGTACTGGGAGTCCATGCCGGAAGTGCAGGTCTGTTTTCGACCATTAGAGATATGGAAATTTTCCTGGAGCATTACTTACAGGATCCTTTTGCAGAGATTTTATCGCAGAACTATGCTTTAGAAAAAGGGAAGATGCGCTCTCTGGCCTGGAATCTGGAAGGAGACTGGTTGGACCATACAGGTTATACAGGAACCTTCCTTCTCTATAATCGCAAGCTCCAATTGGCAGCTATTTTCCTATCCAATCGGACCTATGAAAAAGATGAGCGGGCCCAATGGATCCTGGATCGGAATCAACTCATGGAGCTCATCAAAAGAGAAATGGAAGGAACCGGAAAAAATCCTTCCTAAGACGGAGAAAGAAGCGTGGTTTAGCCATCGCTTTTTTTCTTTTTTTATATTAAAATGGAAGGAGAGAGGATTGTATTAAGCAATCTATAGCAGAAAGAACGAAGATAACTGAGAGACGTATGACGAAATCGATAGGTGTCGGACAAGCACATAGCAAGATTATTTTAATAGGAGAGCATGCGGTTGTTTATGGCTATCCAGCCATTGCCCTGCCCCTCCTTAACATTCAGGTCACTTGTCAGATTGTACCTGCGGAGCGTCCGTGGGTCCTTTTTGAGAATGATAGCTTATCTATGGCCGTTTACGCTTCTTTAGAGCATTTGGGGATTGAGGAGGCGGCTATCGCTTGCCGGATTGACTCCATGATTCCGTCCCAGCGGGGGATGGGGTCCTCGGCTGCTGTCAGTATTGCGGCAATTCGAGCAGTCTTTGATTACTTTGGGCGAGATTTGAGTCAAGAGACTTTGGAAATCTTGGTTAATCGAGCGGAAATGATTGCCCATGTGAATCCAAGTGGGCTGGATGCCAAGACCTGTCTCAGCGATCAGCCGATTAAATTCATTCGAAATGTCGGCTTCAGTGAATTAGAGGTTAATTTGGGTGCCAAGCTGGTCATTGCAGATACAGGTATCCATGGCCATACCAAAGAAGCCATTCAGAAGGTCAAGGAGTTGGGAACAGCAGCCCTCGCTAGTTTCCATGAAATTGGACTTCTAACTGAGTACGCAGAAAAAGCTCTTGCTCAAAAAGATGCTCCCACCTTGGGACGCATCTTAACAGACTGCCATCATCATTTGCAAGCAGTGGGAGTGAGTTGTCCAGAAGCGGATCAATTGGTGGAACTAGCCTTAGGGAGTGGAGCCTTGGGAGCCAAGATGAGTGGTGGTGGGCTCGGTGGCTGTATCATTGCCCTTGCTGCAGACCAGGAACAAGCAGAGATGATCGCAAAAGAACTAAGAAATAAAGGAGTGGAGGAGTTATGGATCGAAAACCTGTAAGCGTGAAATCGTATGCCAATATCGCCATTATTAAGTATTGGGGCAAGGAAAACAGTGAAGCAATGGTGCCATCAACTAGTTCCATTTCCTTGACCTTGGAAAATATGTATACGGAGACTCGACTTAGTCCTTTGGGGCCTGAAGCCAAGTCCCATGCCTTCTTTATTGATGGGGTCTTCCAGAATGAAGCGGAGCAGGCCAAGATTGGAGCAGTCATCGACCGTTTTAAACCAGAAGGGGAGACAGGCTTTGTGCGGGTTGATACCAGCAACAATATGCCGACAGCTGCAGGACTTTCTTCTAGTTCCAGTGGCTTATCTGCCTTGGTAAAAGCCTGCAATCGCTATTACCAACTGGGAATGACGCAGGCAGAACAAGCTCAAGCGGCTAAGTTTGCCTCCGGTTCGTCTTCTCGTTCCTTCTTTGGCCCCTTAGCTGCTTGGGACAAGGATACTGGGGAAATTTACCAGGTGGAAACGGACCTCAAACTGGCTATGATCATGCTAGTGTTAAACGACCAACAAAAAATTCTTTCTAGCCGGGAAGGGATGAAACGGTGCACGGAAACCTCTAGCAATTTCCAAGAATGGATCCGCCAGTCAGCTCAGGATTACCAAGATATGCTGGCTTATCTAAAGGACAATGACTTTGAAAAAGTAGGGGAATTGACCGAGCGGAATGCTCTTTTTATGCATTCTACAACCAAGACTGCTAGCCCCTCCTTCTCCTATTTGACGGAAAAGAGCTATGAGGCCATGGATTTCGTGCGCTCTCTTCGTAACGAAGGGAAACGGTGCTACTTCACCATGGATGCAGGACCGAATGTGAAGGTTCTCTGTCTAGAAGAGGATCTGGACCAGTTAGTTCCACTTTTTGAACAAGATTATCGTATCATTGTTTCCAAGACCAAGGATCTATCCCATGAAGAATAAGAAAGCAGTTCGAGCAGGTGGGAAGCTGTATATCGCTGGGGAATATTCTATCTTAACCCCGGGACAAACAGCCATTATTCAGTTTATTCCCATTTACATGCAGGCAGAAATTCAACCGTCATCTACTTATCGGATTCAGTCGGACATGTTTTCCTTTGCGGTTGATTTGACTCCGCAGGCAGACTATGCCCTGATTCAAGAAACCGTGCATCTGATGAACGCCTACCTCCAGTCACAAGGAGTGGCACTTGCTCCCTTTGATTTAGGTATTGAGGGGAAATTTGAGCGAGAAGGTAAGAAATTCGGAATCGGCTCTAGTGGCAGTGTGGTCTTGTTGACCCTTAAAGCCATGGCAGCTCTTTATGATTTTCCCCTGTCAGCAGACTTGCTCTTTCGTTTGGCCTGTTTGGTCTTGATTCGACGTGGAGACAATGGCTCTATGGGAGACCTAGCTTGTATTGCCTATGAAAGCTTGGTTAGCTACCGCTCTTTTGACCGACGGGCGCTAGCTGAGCAATTACAAGATCAGGATCTGGACCAGATCTTAGCCCTGGATTGGGGATATGAAATCCAGCCTCTTGCCCCTCAGTTGTCCTATACTTTCTTGGTGGGCTGGACCCAGGAACCCGCTATTTCAAGAGACTTGATTAACCAGGTTCGTTCAGCTATTGATCCTGTCTTCTTAGAGGGGACGGAGCAGGCTGTACAAGACCTCTTAGTTGCCTTTCAAGAGGGAGATCGAGACTTGGCCTGGTCTTCTATCAGTCGGGCTAGTGACTTACTTCGATCTCTCAATGAGGTGATTTATACCAAAAAACTGGCCCAATTAAAGAGGGCAGAAGAAGGATTAGCGGTTATTGCAAAATCTAGTGGAGCTGGAGGAGGAGATTGTGGGATAGCCCTCGCATTTAAGGAGGATGCTGCCCAAGAAATCGTCAGACGCTGGCAAGAAGCAGGGATTGATTTATTATATTCAGAAAGGATGGGAGAGTATGACGACCAACCGAAAGGATGAACATATTCGCTTGGCCTTGGAGCAAACTCCGGATTACAATAGCTTTGATGAGGTTGAGTTGATTCATTCCTCTTTACCAACTATCGATTTAGATGAGGTGGATTTGAAGACCCATTTTGCGGGTCGTGACTGGGACTACCCTTTTTATATCAATGCCATGACAGGTGGCAGTGCCAAGGGAGGAGAGATCAATCGGAAGTTAGCCCAGGTGGCAGAAGCCTGTGGCATTCTCTTTGTGACGGGTTCCTATAGTGCAGCTTTAAAAGATCCCCAGGACAGCTCCTATCGAGTCAAGGACCTTTATCCGGACCTTCTCTTTGCGACCAATATCGGGATTGACAAACCGCTTGAACTGGGCTTGCAGACCATTGAGGAGACCCAGCCTCTCTTTCTCCAACTCCATGTCAACCTCATGCAGGAGCTTCTCATGCCCGAAGGGGAACGAAGCTTTAGAAACTGGCAAGACCACTTAGCAGACTATGCAAAGCATCTACCTGTGCCATTGGTGCTAAAAGAGGTTGGTTTTGGTATGGACGCCGGAACTATCCAAAGAGCCATCGAATTAGGTGTCAGGACCGTTGATATTTCTGGTAGAGGCGGAACCAGTTTTGCCTATATCGAAAACCGTCGGGGAGGCAATCGTTCCTATCTCAATGACTGGGGACAAACAACGGTTCAAGCCTTGCTTGGGGCTCAACCACTGATGGATCAGGTTGAGGTTCTCGCCTCTGGTGGCGTTCGTCATCCTTTGGATATGATCAAGGCACTGGTTCTAGGAGCCAAGGGGGTCGGTCTTTCTCGGACCATTTTAGAATTGGTAGAGACACAGCCGATTGAAGAGGTCATCGCCCAAGTCAATGCTTGGAAAGAGGATTTACGCCTGATCATGTGTGCTCTTTCTTGTCAGACACTTGCCGATTTGAGAAAGGTTCCCTATCTTCTTTATGGCCGCGTAAAAGAAGGATACGAACAAATCTCCTCTATCCATGATTAACTTGAAGAAACTAGCAAAAATCCCTCCGTGTGAACGGAGGGATTTTTTAATTGCTTTGACGAATGTTCTCTAAAATAGCTTGGGCTTTTTCTAGGTTAAAAGGTTTGTCTTCTAACAGGGCTTGAACCACTGGAGCCACCTCCGACGGACTAGCGCCGGCAAGTAGGGCGAGTGACTTAGCCTGGAGTTTCATATGCCCATGCTGAATACCGGTGCTGACCAAGGCCTTAAGCGCTGCAAAGTTTTGAGCCAGGCCAACGGAAACAATGATCCGCGCAAGAGTTTGGGCATCGGGATTTCCAAGTAGGTCATAAGCCACTTGAACACTTGGATTGAGTCCGATGGAGCCTCCCTTGGTAGCGATAGGCATGGGAAGAGTCAACTGGCCTTCTAGGACTTGCTGATCTGGATGAGCTATCCAACTAGATAGTCCTTGAGCTTGTCCAGATCGACTAGCATAGGTATGGCCACCCGCTTCAATCGCCCGCCAGTCATTCCCAGTTGCCAAGACGACAGCATCGATACCATTAAAAATTCCCTTGTTGTGAGTCGCTGCTCGATAAGGATCAACAGCCGCTAGTTGACTGGCCAGAGCTATTTTTTGAGCGATTTCGGCCGCTTCCTTGGGTTCGCGACTGAGGAAGCGGTAGTCTATGTGACAACTTGCCGTGACCAGGGCATCTGTCGCTAGGTTAGACAGAATGGCCATTAATCCCTGGCCCTCGGATAAATCTTCTAAAGGGTTGACCAGGGCTTCTAGCATGGTGTTGAGCATATTAGCCCCCATGGCCTCTTTTGGATCGACAGATAGGTAGCAAATGAGAAAGTCCCCTTTCACCTCTGTCCAGAGATCTCGTGCCCCACCTCCCCGTTTAACGATGGAAGGATAGGCTTGATTGGCCAGTTGGAGCAGTTCTTCTTTAGCTTCTGTAATCGCCTGACTGGCCTTTTCTTTATGGCTAACGTCATAGAGAGCCACTTGACCGATCATTTGACGCTTGTGAACCTGGGTCTGAAACCCACCTGAGCGCTTGATTAGTCCAGCAGCGTAAGAAGCAGCAGCGATGACAGAAGGTTCTTCCGTCACCATTGGGACTTGGATTTCCTGATCATCTATCTGGAAGCCAGGAGCTAGACCAAAGGGTAAAGTCAAGGTGCCAAGGACGTTTTCGACCATTTCATTGGCAAGAGAAAGGGGCAATGGTTCATTGTCCCTTACTGTTTGTAGACCTTCTTCTGAAAGGAGTCCGGCCTGAGCCAGTTTCTCGATGCGCTCTGCTGGACTTGCTTTTGAAAAACCAGTTAATTTAACCATGGTGTTCTACCTTTACATAGGTTCGTTGGTGTTCGTTGATTTCTGATAAGGCATAGGTTTGATCTTGGTAACCTTGGAAGATTTGATTGCCTTCAGCATCTAATTGTGCCTCTTCGAAGAAGATCTTCTCATATTCGTCAATCGTAAGAGCTTTTCGCTGATCCAATTCTGCCATACGGTTTGGATGGAGCATTTGCTCAAATCCTTCGACCAAGTGAGCACTAAAAATCTCAGCGACTGCGCCACTTCCATATCCATAGAGGGCGATCCGGTCGCCAGCCACTAGTTGAGGCTGATTCTCTAAGAGAGAAAGCAAACCTAGGAAGAGGGAACCCGTATAGATATTCCCAACCTTTTGGCTGTAGAGAATGGATTGTTCAAAATTGTATTGCAATTGGGCTTGTTTCTCAGGAGAAAGACCCTTGTCAAGAATCTTTTTTAAGCCCTTGAGGGCGAGCTTGGGATAAGGCAGGTGGAAGCAGACCGCCGCAAAATCATCCAAGGTTAAGCCAGTCCGTTTTTGATACTCTGTCCAAGTTGTTTTCAAGCAATCCAAGTACTGTTGGGTCGAATAAATCCCATTGACAAAGGGTGTGCTGGAATAGTTGGGACGCCAGAAATCCATGACATCTCGGGTCTGAGCTACATTATCATCGTTAAAGGCTAGGATACGTGGGTTCTGCGTCACCAGCATAGCGACAGATCCAGCTCCTTGAGTCGGCTCTCCAGGGGTGTCGATCCCATATTTTGCAATATCGCTGGCAATGACCAAGACCTTGCTCTGTGGGAACTTTTCAACATGAAGTTTAGCATAGTCCAAAGCGGCCGTTGCAGCATAGCAGGCTTCCTTCATTTCAAAGCTCCGAGCAAAGGGTTGGATTCCTAGGAGACCGTGAACGAAAACAGCAGCAGCCTTACTCTGGTCAATTCCTGACTCGGTCGCTAAGATGACCATATCGATTTCTTCTTTTTCTTCTTCGGTTAAAATACTATGGCTGGCACTTGCTCCAAGTGTGACGATATCCTCTGTAATAGGGGCAATACTTAGTTCTTTCAATAAGAGCCCTTTACTGAGTTTTTCTGGATCAGTATTTCGAGCAGCCGCTAGCTCACTTAAGCGCAAGACATATTGGCTGGTCGCAAATCCAATCTTATCAATACCGATTGTCATAAATAACCTCTTTTAATTTGATATCTACTAGTATATTTCGTTACTATTTTACCATATTTGAGAGCAAAACTCCCTTGAAAAATCCAGAACAGTATGGAAATCATTCTTAGGACCGAGTTGGGCAAGGGGATTTTTTGAAAAAAAGAGGACGAAAATCAAAAAAGCCATCCTTAGATGGCTTTTCAACTCTTATGCTTGCTTATCTTTCTTAGGGTTACTCATAACCCGTATGAAGAGTTCTTTGCATTTATCTTTTAGAACATTTTCGTAGAAGACGAGTATAGCGATGTACACAATCAGAAAGTTCAAGGTCAGAAAGAACAGGTCAAATGAATTGCGTGCATAGTTAGTTGCTTCTAGATAGGAGTTGATTGCTCCTAAAATCCCCCAAGGGAGATACTTGATATACTTGTTTCCCATCATGCAACACCTCACATACTTTAAAGGATTTGTTTTTTCACTATCATTGTACTCCTTTTAAACAAAAATGCAAGCGATTACATAGATAAGTTTTGAAAAACCAATGCTAGTTGGCATTGGTTATTTTTCTTTTTTGATAGCGTTGGTAAGAATGGTAGAGTTTCAAGACGACAGACCCGCTAGCCATCCCGATAGAGATGACCAAGGCCAGAATAACAACTAGGGTCACACTGGTCACGGCTTGCTGATATTGGCCACTAACAAAGAAGGAGGTGGTCCGATAGGAAATATATCCAGGAACCAAGGGAGCGAGAATAGCTAGCATAAAGACAACGACAGGCGTCTTGTAGATGATACTTAAAATTTGACTGATACAAGAACCGACAATGGCGGCGATAAAAGTCGCAATGATAACATTGGTAGGCCCTTTCAAGATATAGTAGAGCAACCAAATAGCCATCCCTAAAATTCCTCCAGGGAGTAGCATGGAACGTTGCACGTTGAGGACGATTAAAAAGGTAATGATGGCAATCAAACTCGCCACGGCTTGGATTAAAAATTCGATTAGATTCATGATTCTATTTCATAAGGACAAGAGCGACGGTCGTTCCGGCACCAAGGGCAAGAGTAATGAGCAGGGTCTCAAAGAGTTTACTCATCCCAGAGTTGAGGTGGTTGTTCATCAGATCCCTGACGGCATTGGTCATGGCAATCCCAGGAACGAAAGGCATGACACAACCGGCAATAATGAGATCAGTATTGGAAGGAAAACCACTATAGCGGGCCCAAATATGGGCTAAAAATCCAAAGACAAAGGCTGCCGCAAAAGCAGTGGCAAAAGGGATGCGCACGTATTTCTCAACGACTAGAGAGAAAGCATAGGCAAAGACAGTCGCAATACCTGCTCCTATCGCATCATAAAAATTCCCGCCAAACATAATGGAGAAAAAAGGAGCACTTAGAGTAGCCGCAATGGTTAACTGTAGATTGGTATAAGGGACTCGTTTCCGTTTTAATTGGCTCAAGGCTTGGTAGGCTTCTTCGAGATTGATGTGCCCAGAGACTAATTGGCGAGAAATCTGATTGACATCACAGACCTTCTCGATATTGTAATTGGTCCGCAGGATCCGCTTCATCCGCGTGATATTGGCATTTTCGATTGAAAAGAAAATAGCGACTGGCATCGCTAAGGCATTGCAATCATCGATTCCTTGAGAATGAGCAATCCGGATCATGGTATCCTCCACCCGATGGATTTCAGAACCACTCTCTAAAAGGAGGGTTCCTGCCAACATGAGGACGTCAATCACGCGGTCCATATCTTTAGACGCTTCCATTGTTCTTCCTGTTCTGTTAATAGATTGTCTCCATTATATCAAAATTTCACTGATTTGTACTAGTGTTACCACGGATTTAGTCAAGACAGGACAAGAAAAAACCAGCCGTTTCCGACTGGTTTGAAAAATCTATTTGAATCTTAGCTCAATGCATCATCCATAGAAAGAACTTCGTGGAAGACACGTTGTGTCAATTCAGTTTTTTGTTCTGGAGTGAGGTATTTAGTGTTTACACAGTATCCAGAGATACGAACGATAACGTCTTCACCGCTCATGATCTTTTCGTAAACATCGTTCAAGTCCATAACGTTCAAGTTAACGTGTTGTCCACCGTTTTCGAAGTAACCATCAAGGATTGTTACCAAGTTATCAACTTGTTCGTCACGAGTTTTACCAAGAGCACGTGGTGAAACTTGAGTTGTCAATGAGATACCATCAGCTGCATAACCAAAGTCAAGGCTAGCAAGTGAGTTCAAGTTTTGCAACCATCCACCTTTAGCTTTGTTAGATGGGTTAGCACCTGGTGAGAAGAATTCCAATTTGCTTGTGTTCACAGAACCATCTTCGTTAAGGTATACCCCTTTGTGGACTGGTGAGTTACCAGTTTGTTTAGAGTAAGCAACGTTAGAAGTGATAGTCAAAAGTGAAACTGTAGCTTCTGCATTCTTGTAAAGTTTGTGGCTGCGAAGACGAGTAGTGTAAGCTTCGATCAACCATTCTGCCAATTCGTTAGAACGTGGGTCATCTTCACCCCAACGTGGGTATTCACCGATTGTTTCGTAATCGTAGATGTAGCCATTTTCGTCACGGATTGGTTTAACTGTAGCGTACTTGATAGCTGACAATGTATCAACAGTGTTAGCAAATCCACAGATACCGAATCCCATGTTAGCGCGTTGTTTAGTTGGCAAGAAGGCCATTTGAACAGCTTCGTAGTTGTACTTGTCAGTCATGTAGTGGATGATGTTCAAAGCATCTACGTAAGTGTCAGTCAACCAGTCAAGAGATTTTTCGAAGTTTGCTTTAACTGATTCGAATTCAAGAACTTCGTCACGGATAGGATCGATGTCAAATACCTTGTAGTCTTTATGAACATCGTCGTAACCACCGTTCAAACCAGTAAGAAGAGCTTTAAGAACGTTTACACGAGCACCGAAGTACTGGATGTTGTGGCGTTGTTCTTCGTTTTCTGGGTCAAGTGGGGATACACAACATGAGATACAGCTCATTTCACCGTATCCGTCTTTAGCCATAGTAGTTACACCTTCGTATTGGATAGAAGAGTGTTTGTGGCTCATGTGCATACAGTAGCGACGGAAGTTGTATGGCAATTTGTCAGTCCAAAGAACTGTCAAGTTTGGTTCTGGAGAGTTACCGATGTTGTCAAGAGTGTTCAAGAAACGGTAGTCCATCTTAGTAACACGGTGACGACCGTCGTTACCCATACCAGCCATAGAAGTTGTGATGAAGGTTGGGTCACCTGAGTACAATTGGTCGTAAGCTTTTGTACGAGCAAATTTAACAGTACGCAATTTCATAACGAAATCATCAACGAATTCTTGGATTTCAGACTCAGTGTAAGTACCACGAGCCAAGTCACGTTCAGCGTAGATATCCAAAACGATTGGCACACGTCCAAGAGAAGTAGCAGCACCGTTGATCACACGGCAGACAGCCATGAAGGCGATGTTTGTCCATTGGATTGCTTCTTTTGTATCGAAGGCAGGACGACGTACGTCTACACCATAAAGGTCACCCAATTTAACAACTTCTTGAAGTGCTTGGTATTGAAGGTTTACTTCTTCACGAAGACGGATTGATTCTTCATCGATTTCAGTAATCGCGTTCCAGTCGTTTGCTTTTTCAGCCATCAAGTAGTCAGCTCCGTAAAGGGCCAAACGAGCATAAACCCCGATGATACGTCCACGTGAGTATGCATCTGGAAGACCAGTTACTGTGTGAGCGTGACGTGCACGACGGATGTTTGTAGTATAAGCACGGAAGATACCGTCGTTAACTGTTGTTACATATTTAGTGAAGATTTCATGCACAGCTGGATCTGGCTCATATCCATTTTCTTTCAAAGTAGTTTCCGCCATACGGATACCACCACGAGGCATGAAGTTCAATTTGAACAATTCATCGTTTTGGATACCGAAGATCACTTCGTTTTCTTTGTCGATGTATCCAGCTGCGATATCAGCGATAGAAGTTGGACGAGTATCGTATGGGAAACGAGTTTCTTCGTAGTGTGCTTTTGTTTCTTCAACAATCTTCTTGATGTGAAGTGAACGTTCTGTTGGGCCAGCTAGGAAGCTTTCGTCTCCATCATATGGAGTGTAGTTAGCTTGTACAAAGCGTGAGACACTGGCTCTTTCTTTCCAGTCTTCACCTTGGAAGCCTTCCCAGGCTTTGTCAAAAATGTCTTGTGCTTCAACAACTGTTTTAACAACCATGTTTAAATCCTCTTTTGTCTTTCTAGCAACAAATCTGTTGCACTTACAATAGTAGTATACCACATAGAAATCGGTTTCACAAAGGGAATAGCAAAAAGATTTTGGATTCTTTTATAATACAGAAGGGTAAATACGAATAAACTGTATTATATTTTTGTCTTAGAAGAGGTAGGAATTAGTAGGAAAAAATCGTTGATAGGGATATAATGAAAGAGGAGGTTGCCCATGCTCATATTTCCTTTAGTAAATGATACGAGCCGTAAAATCATTCATATCGATATGGATGCCTTTTTTGCGTCCGTTGAAGAGCGTGACCATCCCGAATTAAAAGGAAAGCCTGTCATTATTGGCCATGATCCCCGTTTGTCTGGCGGAAGAGGAGTGGTGTCGACTTGTAATTACGAAGCCAGAAAATATGGTGTCCATTCGGCTATGAGTTCCAAAGAGGCCTATGAACGGTGTCCTCAGGCAGTTTTCATCCCTGGCAACTACGAGAAGTACCAGGCAGTCGGTCTCCAAGTCAGAGAAATATTTAAACGCTACACCGATCTGATTGAGCCCATGAGCATTGATGAAGCCTATCTGGATGTGACCAACAATAAGCTTGGTCTTCAGTCTGCTGTCAAGGTAGCTCGCTTGATTCAGCATGATATTTGGAATGAATTGCACTTAACTGCTTCTGCCGGAGTTTCCTACAATAAGTTTCTAGCAAAAATTGCCAGTGATTACCAGAAGCCTCAGGGACTGACCGTCATTTTACCCGAGCAAGCTCAAGACTTTTTAAGTCAGCTGGATGTAGCTAAGTTTCATGGTGTGGGAAAACGGACAGTGGAGCGACTTCATGATTTGGGAATTTATACTGGTGCAGATCTCTTAGAAGTACCGGAAATGACTCTCATCGATCACTTCGGTCGCTTTGGTTTTGATCTCTATCGAAAGGCTCGAGGAATCCATAACAGTCCGGTCAAGAGCAATCGCATTCGTAAGTCCATTGGGAAGGAACGCACCTACCGAAAATTGCTGGTGGCCGAGGATGATGTGCTAAAAGAATTAGCCAACCTATCTGAAAAGGTAGCGAACAGTTTGGCCAATCATCAGAAAATTGGTAAGACCTTGGTGCTCAAGATTCGTTATGCTGATTTTACGACCTTGACTAAGAGACGAAGTTTAGAGGAAGCAACCAGAGACCCTGAAGTCATTCAGAGACTGGCCCAGGAGCTCTACCAGAGCCTAGAAAGTAACTCCTCAGGTATTCGCCTTTTAGGGGTGACCCTCACTAATTTTTTTTCCGAGTCTCGGGAAACCCGTGAAGGATCTCTAATAGAAGAAACCCCGTAGGTATACTTGACCTACGGGGAATTTTTAATTAGTTTTGAAGAACTGTTGAATTTCTTCCTCTGTGAGGCCAATCATGGGATCAATGCTTAAGTAATTGTCCTCTGTTAATCGATAGCCTTGCTGAGAAGCTAGGGAAGCAGGTGAGTCAGAGTGGTTTTCAACTGAGACGGGCTCCCTTTGGGGCTCTGTTTTTTTTATGGGCTCTTCCAGGTGGACAGGGCTCTGTGAGGCAGAGTCTCTACCTTGAGAGGTTCCATCCGAAAAACGCTCAATCAGATAGGTTTTGCGAGCAGTTCCAGTATTCCTTGTCGCAAAGTCAAATGCAGTGTATTCTCCTAAGAGAATGAGCTTGCTTTTGGAACGGGTGATGGCCGTGTAGATCAGATTGCGTTGGAGCATGCGCCGACTCTGATTGGTCAAGGGCAGAATGACCACAGGAAATTCGCTTCCCTGTGACTTGTGGATGCTCATAGCATAGGCCAGGCGAATCTTGTACCATTCATTGCGGGGGTAGACCAATTCATTGCCGTCAAACTGGATGGTCAGTTCATCTTGTTTGGATTCGGTATACTTAGCCGGTAAAAGGTCGGTGATGTAGCCAATATCTCCGTTAAAGACATTGCTTTCAGCATCATTGACCAGGTGGATGACCTTGTCACCATTTCGATACTGGCAGTCCAGTGCTTGAAAGAATAGAGCATCCGTTTCTAATGGATTGAGAAGCTCTTGCATGAGACTGTTAATCTGGTCAATGCCTGCAGAACCTCGATACATCGGAGCGAGGACCTGGATGTCTCGGGCCGGAATGCCGTTGCGAAGGGCAGCGCTGGTGATTTTTTCAATCATGGGAGCGATGAGCTCACTCGGCGCTTCAAAGTAGGAACGATCAGGTTTTTTCTCTGTGAAATCAGAAGGCAGGTGGCCTTTACGAATCTGACTGGCCAAAGTGACGATGGTCGAATCTTCACTTTGACGGAAGATATGTTCCAGTTTGACTTGAGGAATGATTGGGATCTGTAGGAGATCGGACAAGACTTGTCCAGGACTCACAGAAGGAAGCTGATCGGCATCTCCAACGATTAAGAGTTTGGTATTGGAGGAGATATTGCTGAGAAGCTGATTGGCCAGCCAAGTATCCACCATAGAGAATTCATCGACAATGATAAAATCCGCATCGAGATAATCGTCCAAGTGACTCGTGTCATCGTCTCCAGTCATTCCTAAGTGACGATGAATGGTGGCGCTCGGAAGACCTGTCAGTTCACTCATTCGACGGGCTGCTCGACCGGTTGGAGCAGCTAAGAGGATTGGTAATTGAGATTTCTTTCGAAGGTCCAATTGGTGCAGGCGGGCATAGGTTCCGATAATTCCATTGATAACGGTTGTTTTCCCTGTTCCTGGTCCACCTGTAAGGACAAAGACCTTTTGCTGGATGGCTTCTTGGATAGCCTTCCGTTGGATGGGGTCGTAGTGAATGTGGAGTTCATCTTCAATGTCATCAATCGTTTGTTCGATTTTTTCTGCTTCGAAAGATTCTTGCTTTCCTTTTTCTAGCAGGCGACCGATATGGCTTCGGATCCCTTCTTCCGCAAAGAAGAGGCTGTTGTTGAAGATCTTAGTGTCAATATTTTGCACCTTGTCTTCTTCGATGAGACTGGCCAATTCTTGGGCGACGCTGGCTGGATCGAGTTCGACTGGACGAGATGCTTCTAAGAGTTGGATGGTGGCTTGGAGCAATTCTTTGGCTTCAACGTAGGTGTCCCCTGTTTCTAAGGAGAGGGTTAAAAGACTATGAACCAGTCCAGCTCGGAAGCGTTCAGGAGCATCACTGGAAATCCCTAATTCTTCTGCTAATTGGTCGGCGATTTTAAAGCCCATCCCTTGAATATCTTCGACCAGTTGATAAGGAGCCGATTCGACGATTTGCAAGGTTTCTTCCTTGTAGAAATCTTGAATTTGGAAGGCTAGTTTATTAGGGATGCCATAGTTAGCAAGTTGGGCGAGGACCCGTTCCGTACCATAGTTGAGCTGTAGTTTTTCGACAAAGGCCTCGCGATTCTTTTTAGAAAGTCCGGAGATGGAGGCTAGCTTTTCAGGTGCTTGCAGAATTTTATCAATGGTATCCTCACCATAGAGATCGACGATCTTTTGGGCCGTTTTGAGTCCGATCCCTTTAAAATGGTCGCTAGAAAAGTATTTCACCAAGCCTTTGCTAGTGGGTTTGGCTCGTTCATAGCGATTCATTTGCAACTGTTGGCCATATTTCGGATGATGGACCAGTTCTCCCCAGAAGGTATAATCTTCTCCTTCGACGATATCTGCCATCGTTCCAGTAACGATAATGTCAAAGTTATCATAGTCCTCTGCATCTGTATCATTGATATCCAACAATAAGATACGGAAAAAACTACTTTGATTTTCAAAAATGACCCGCTCAATGGTTCCTGAGAAATAGTATTCCATGCAGAGTTTCCTTTTAAGTAATGGTCTGAGAGAGTTTATCTCTCACGAAGATATTGAAAGAGATTGGAACAAGAGTCCCAACCTCATCATGGGTTAATAAGTCTGGAATGGAAGGAGTGGCCAGAGGCGAAGAACGGCTTCTCCTTTGATTTGTTCCTTCTTGAAAGCCCCCACCTGGCGGCTATCTTTTGAGACGATCCGATCATCTCCAAGGAGGAGGTATTCGTCGTTTTTCAGTGTTATAGAGAAGGTGGTATTTCCATCTTTATCAACGGTGAAAGCTTCGGCTATCTGTGCCATTTGGCGGAAGAGCTCTCCATTTTCTTCGAACCCTTTTCCAGAATAGGTTGATTGCAATTTATCTTCTTTAAATTTTTGAATGTAGTCTTTCAAGTAAGGCTCGTCAGTTTCTTTGCCGTTGATATAGAGGACATCGTTTTTGTACTCGATGGTTTCACCAGGGAGTCCAATGACCCGTTTCACGATTTCTTTGGTTTTACCATTCTCTGTTTCACTAGCGACCACAATATCAAAACGGTCGACAGGTAGTTTATTGATAACGAGTAGGTATTCGCTATCTGCCAAGGTCGGATCCATAGAATGGCCATCGACACGGACAGGCGTCCACAGATAAATACGAGAGAGAATAATGCCCCCAATAATGAGGCCGAAGAGCGCCCATTCCTTCAGGAAAGAAAGGACAGGATTAGTTGATTTTTTTGAACGTTTCATGCTTTATCTTTCTATCAATTTTTTTGCTTTTTCTGTATTCTTAAAATGAAGTTTGGCACTGTAGTCAAGGGCTTGAATGCCATAGGCCTTTAATAGTTGAGCAGCTACCTTGTCTGAGGGTGTACCAGCTCCACTAGGAAGGGTGTAGCCGAGTTCTTGACTCAAATCTTCCAGATTTTGGAGGAAGAGGTCTCGGGCAATAATGGAACTCACAGCTACCGCCAGGTATTTTCCTTCGGCCTTCTCTTCTAGGGTGACGACTTGTGGGACCTGATTCGCTTCTGCTTGAACATAGCGATCATAGTTTTTCTTGGTCGTAAAGGCATCCACCACAATCTTTTGAGCTTTTACCCCTTGTTGCAAGAGTAAATAAATAGCTTGATTATGGAGAGCAACCTTGACAGAAACTGCATTGTAGCCAGAGGCGATGACCTGATTGTATTTTTTAGGTGTCAGCAGTAAGGCCTGATGCGGGATTTCTTTTTTGAGGATCGGTGCGAGAGCTCGAATTTTTCGATCATCTAAGGTTTTAGAATCCCCAACTCCGAGACTTTTTAAGCGGGCATGTTGCTCCGGGCTGACCAGTGAAGCCACGACGGCAAGCCCTCCAAAGTAAGAGCCATTTCCAACTTCATCCGTTCCGATTAAGGGGAAGTCTTGTCCGGAAAATGCTTGGTCTATCGGATCTTGTTGGTAACCGAAGAAGGCAGCATAGCGCGTCGCCTGACTACCTTGTAGGACAACCTTTCCTGATGTGTAAATCGAAATGGTTGCACCAGGTGCCTTGAAAAAATAACGGATATAAGGATTTTTTGAAGGTAGCAGGTGGTCTTGGTGCTGACGAACAAATGCTTGGATGTCCTCGTTTTGAGGGGACAATGTAATTGTTTCCATAGCCCTTATTGTATCATAAAAGCTAGATGAAAGGCCAGAAAAAGACCAGCCAAATTTAGTCTGAAAGAACTTCTTTTAGGCTTGTTTCAATTGCTTGAGGATCAGTTTTTGAAGAGAAGCGGTGGATGACTTGGCCTTGGCGATTGATCAAGAATTTGGCGAAATTCCATTCAATGCGGGAGCCCAAGGGACCACTAGCTTGTTCTTTTAACCATTGGTAGAGGGGACTGGCTTCTTTCCCATTGACTTTTATTTTTGCGAAGCGTGGGAAGCTGGTTTGGTAATGGAGGCTACAAAATTGATTAATCTCCTCCGCACTACCGGGCGCTTGGCCCATAAATTGATTGCATGGAAAGTCAAGGATTTCAAATCCTTGGTCATGGTAGCGTTCATAGAGCTCTTGCAATCCCTGGTATTGAGGCGTAAGCCCACAACCAGTTGCAGTATTGACGATTAGGAGTACTTGGCCTCGGTATGCTTCGAGGGAGAAGGGACTCCCATCTTGGGCCATTACGGTGAAGTCATAGATAGTCATTTTACACGTCCTTTCCTACTTTCTCTATTGTATCACGCTTGAGTCGAAAAAAGTTAAACCGTGGCCCTAGTGTCCGGTATTTCCTATGGGAAGGGGATTTTCCTACTGACAAGCGGGCTAGATTTTGATATAATATCGTGAGGTGATTTTTTATGTCCAGCTTAAATAGATACAAATTTACTTTCGGTAATAAATCGCTGACTCTTACAACCAATCATGATAATCTCTTTATGGAAGAGGTTGAACGGGTCGCGAAGGAAAAATATGAAGCTATTAAAGAACAAATGCCAGCTGCTGATGATGAGACCCTGGCCATTTTACTAGCAATCAATAGTTTATCAACACAATTGAGTCGTGAGATTGAGTTTGACGATAAGGAAAAAGAATTGGAAGATTTTCGTCGCAAGGCCCTAGATGGCCTAGTCGGTAGATCATCTAATTAAGGGGAGTTGCATGTTTTCAATCCTGATTTTATTTATCCTAGCTTGGAGTTTTTATATTGGGTATTCACGAGGGATTTTGCTTCAGGGATATTATTTTTTAACTATGATTGTGGCCATGTTGGTTGCAGGATCAGGGTATCAGTCCTTGGCAAAAACCATTAGTCTATGGATCCCATTTTCGAGTGCAACACAAGCTTCAAAAAACTATTTTTATGGTGCAGATCAACTCTTTCACTTAGACAAAGTTTTTTACGCTGGTTTGGCTTATTTCATCTTGTTTGTTTTAGTCTATGCGATGGGTCGAGTGATTGGACTCTTTATTCCCTTGATTCCAACGCCTGAAAAATGGGAGGAGTATCCGTTTCAGATTGCCAGTGGTGTGTTAGCTGTCCTAGTAACCTACTTTGTTCTGCAAATGGGATTCACGATTTTGTCAACCATCCCCATGGCAGCCATTCAAGATCGACTCCATGGAAGTTTCCTCATTCGATTTATGGTGCAGCATAGCCCCCTTACAGCAGGCCTCTTGAAACAACTTTGGGTTGTAAAGATATTAGGTGCGTAATCACTTCTCATCATGTCTAACAGTTCATGAGAGTTATTATAGAAAGGAAGGGGAGGCTCAGACCAAAATCAGCCTCCTTTTCTGTTGTGGAGAAACATGAATCAAAAAATTCTCGAAACCTTAGAGTTTCAAAAAGTCAAAAACTTAGTAGAGCCCTATTTGCAAACGGAGCAGGGCGAAGTGGAGTTGCAGGAATTAGCCCCACTTACAAAAAAAGAAGTAATTGAAACCGCCTTTCTTGAAATGGCGGATATGGCTCAGATATTTGTGGAGCATCCGCACTTTAGCGTGCCCACCATCCAAGAAATTCGTCCAGTGACCAAGCGTTTAGAACTAGAAACATCGCTCAATATCGATGAATTGTTAGCAGTGAAGAAAGTCCTGCGCGTGACCCATGAATTGCGAAATTTTTATGATGAATTAGAAAATGTCCGCTTGGAAAAACTGGATCGGATATTTGAAAATCTAGTCGACCTTCCACAGTTGCAGGGAGGTCTCCATGCCATTAATGAGGCAGGATTTATTGAAAACTTTGCCAGTGAAACCTTAGCAAAAATTCGTCGACGGATTCAAGAGAATGAGCACCAAGTGCGAGACATTCTACAAGAATTGTTGAAGACCAAGTCCGAAATGCTGGCTGATCAGGTCGTAGCGAGTCGGAATGGACGGAATGTCTTGCCAGTCAAAAACACCTACCGCAATCGGATTGCCGGTGTGGTGCACGATATTTCAGCCAGTG
The DNA here is from genome assembly GCF_905372335.1 of Streptococcus sp. A12. Classification (GTDB taxonomy): domain Bacteria; phylum Bacillota; class Bacilli; order Lactobacillales; family Streptococcaceae; genus Streptococcus. Next base: position 18,715 of record NZ_CAJPOU010000004.1, on the reverse strand, counting down.
GAAATACCGTCTATATCGAACCTCGGGCGGTCGTCAATCTTAATGAAGAAATTGCGAACCATCGTGCAGATGAACGCTTCGAGATGCTCCGGATCTTGGAAGAAATTTCAAACCTCCTTCGTCCTCATGCGGGGGAAATCCGGAACAATGCTTGGCTGATCGGTCATATTGACCTCGTTCGTGCCAAACATCGCTTTTTACAGGACCGAAAAGGAACTATTCCAACCTTGTCAGATCAAGGGGAGATTCAGCTCTTGCAGGTTCGCCATCCCTTGATTGAGCAGGCTGTTCCCAATGATATCCACTTTGGAAAAGACCTCACAGAGATTGTGATTACCGGACCGAATACGGGTGGGAAGACCATCATGCTCAAGACCCTGGGACTAGCCCAATTAATGGCCCAGTCGGGCTTGCCAATCCTAGCAGATGCTGGGAGTAAGGTAGCTGTCTTCACGCAAATCTTCTCTGATATCGGGGATGAGCAGTCGATCGAGCAGAGCCTGTCTACCTTCTCCAGTCACATGACCAATATTGTCTCTATTTTGGAGCAGGTCGATGAGGAATCCTTGGTCTTGCTAGATGAGTTGGGAGCTGGAACGGATCCTCAGGAAGGGGCTTCACTGGCGATCGCCATCCTAGAAGATCTCCGCTTACGAGGGATCAAGACCATGGCAACTACCCACTATCCAGAACTTAAGGCCTATGGGATTGAGACACTTGGTGTTCAAAATGCCAGCATGGAATTTGATACGGACAGCCTGCGTCCGACCTATCGGTTTATGCAGGGGGTACCAGGACGTTCCAATGCCTTTGAAATTGCGCGTCGTCTAGGCTTGTCAGAAGTGATTGTTCGTCAAGCGCAGGGGTTGACCAATCAGGATCGGGATGTCAACCGCATCATTGAAAAGTTGGAAGCTCAGACCCTAGAAAGTCGCAAACGACTCGAGTCCATCCGAGATGTTGAACAGGAAAATCTGAAATTCAACCGCGTCCTCAAGAAATTGTACAATGAATTGACCCGAGAGAGGGAAACAGAGCTTAACAAGGCGCGTAAAGAAGCGCAAGAAATTGTGGATCTTGCTCTAGCAGAGAGCGACCAGATCTTACAAGGTCTCCATGCCAAATCGCAACTCAAGCCCCATGAAATTATTGAGGCCAAGTCTCAGTTGAAGAAATTGGCCCCAGAAACGGTCGACCTATCGAAAAACAAGGTCTTGAAACAGGCTAAGAAAGCCCGTGCTCCAAAAGTCGGAGACGAGATCTTGGTGATTAGCTATGGGCAACGAGGAAGTCTTACTAAGCAGCTCAAGGATGGTCGTTGGGAAGCTCAAGTGGGACTGATCAAGATGACCTTGGAAGAAAAAGAATTTAATCTGTTAAAAGCTGAAAAAGATGCTTCACAACCGAAAAAACGCCAGGTCCACGTAGTCAAACGCTCCAACACCAACGGGCCTCGGGCTCGATTGGACCTTCGTGGCAAACGGTATGAGGAAGCCATGGAAGAATTGGATAGCTTTATCGACCAAGCCCTTCTCAATAATATGGCCCAAGTCGATATCATCCACGGTATCGGAACTGGGGTCATCCGAGAAGGAGTTACCAAGTACCTCCGTCGCAATAAACATGTCAAAAGCTTCGAGTACGCCCCTCAAAATGCAGGAGGAAGCGGAGCGACAATTGTGACCTTTAAATAAGCAAAGAGTCAGTCGTGCCTTTTAATCAGGCACGCTTTTTGCTATAATACAGTCAGTTTAAACGGAAAGAAGGAAAGCATATGACCCCTAATCGTTCGTCTGATTCTTGTACCACTATACTCGTCGGAAAAGATGCCAGTTATGATGGTTCAACCATTGTAGCTCGCACGGAAGACTCTCAAAATGGAGTGTTTACCCCTAAGAAATTTATCGTCGTTCAACCTGAGGACCAGCCTCGTCATTATCGGTCGGTCCTATCTCCTTTTGAGATAGACCTGCCTGATAACCCTGTTCGTTACACAGCTGTTCCAGATGCTATTCCTAAGGATGGTATCTGGGGAGAAGCGGGGATCAATCGTTACAATGTGGCTATGAGTGAGACAGAGACCATTACGACCAATAGCCGAGTCTTGGGAGCGGATCCTCTGGTGGAAAGTGGAATTGGGGAGGAAGACATGCTGACCTTGGTTCTTCCTTATGTCCAGACTGCCCGAGAAGGAGTGCTTCGCTTGGGGAAACTCCTAGAGGAATACGGAACCTATGAGTCTAATGGAGTGGCTATCAGCGATGTCCATGAAATCTGGTGGTTGGAAACCATCGGAGGACATCACTGGATGGCCCGCCGTGTGCCAGACGATGCCTATGTGACCAATCCCAATCAATTGGGAAGTGATCGCTTTGAGTTTGATCGTCCAGAAGAGTTTTTATGTGATCCAGACTTGAAAGATTTTGTGGAACGCCATCACCTGGCCTTGGATTTTGACGGTTCGTCCTTTAACCCTCGTTATGCTTTTGGGAGCCAACGAGACAAGGATCGTCATTACAATACACCACGGGCTTGGGATATTCAACGATTCCTCAACCCAGAAGTGGAGCAAGATCCTCGTTCTTTCTTCCTTCCTTGGTGTCAAAAACCTTACCGCAAGATTACGATTGAAGATGTCAAATATGTCCTCAGCAGTCACTACCAGGATTCAGCCTATGATCCTTACGGTTTAGAAGGGGATAGTCATAGTCGTCGGACCTTCCGTACCATTGGCATTAACCGGACCAGCCAGACGGCTATTCTCCAATTGCGACCAAATCGTCCTCAAGAGACAACCGGGATTCAATGGCTTTGCTATGGGTCTATGCCCTTCAATACGGCGGTTCCATTCTTTACCCAGGTCGATACGACACCGGATTATTTTGCCAATACGACAGAAAAAGTGACGACAGATTCCTTCTATTGGACCAATCGGATCATTGCTGGTCTGGCAGATGCCCACTATAGTCATCATGTTGGAGATTTAGAAGATTACCAAGAAAGCACTATGGCACTTGGGCATGCCCGGATTGGACGAGTGGATCAAGCCTTGGCGGCAGGACAAACTGTTGACTTCGAAAGAGAAAATCAGGAAATGAGTGATCAGATTCAAGAAGCGACGGATCGCTTATTGGATAAGGTCTTGTTGGATGCTAGTAACCTGATGACCAACCATTTCTCTTTGAGTGACTAGTTGGGCTAAGTTGTACTATTTCATGATAGTTTCTGTAAGTGGTAAGAGTTTTTAGAAAATCAAATAATTCAATATTTTTAGGAGAACAGAGAAATCTGTTCTCTTTTTTGTTCGCTTAAAATTCTATTTGAAAGGAGTTTAACGATGTTAGGATTAGAGATTGTAATGAATTTAGACACGTTAGAAATCTTTGACGTTATCGATCATGATAAGAATGGAAACAGCGAACAAGCGCCTACAACCATCCAGTTAAGCTTATTTGACTCAATGACGTGCATTTGACAGAAGGAGATATATTAGGATGGACAGAGAAGCGCTATACAATGAATTGATTCAAAACGAACCATTAGGTTTCATTGATCCCTTTTCTGACCTTGGCGAATTCGATCCTCTTCAGCTGAAATTTAAACAACCCGTAAAGGACTTAGTGAATCGATATTCAGGGCAGCCTTACAGTTTGGTCTGGCAACATAAAATTATGGAAATGCGGAAGTTGTTTATTGATTATCAGATAGCATTAAATGAAGAAGATAAGCAGATTAACTTTCAGCGAAGAACAAGAAGCGAAGAGTCCAAAGAACACGCTACAACTATTGTAACAACCTACTTGAAATTGGGATTTAGTTTTAAAGAGATTGAGAAGCGTGTTTCTTTATCTTACAAACAACTTCGTCGAGGATGGAAAAGAAGTGATCACATAATGACACATCCTCCTGAATTTTATAGTAAAGGAGACTTATCTGAAGGTTCCTGTTTACCGAGTAAAAAGTTACCTAAAAGTATGAGAGTCAATGAGGAGTAATTATCATGAAAGTAGTGTCAAAGAAAGGTATCTGTCAAAAATGTGGATTCACGTGGGAAACACCCTGTATTGATGAAAAATGGGGAAGTCAGACACTATGAAGAAGATTAATTTACAAGAATGTTTTAGCTTAATCATAAAAGACGGATTAAGAACACAAAAATTTAAGAATAGCCATCTACAGCTCATCTCTTCAGCTGAAGAAGGAAGACGAGGCTCTGTATTTGCTTATCGTTCAAAAGCGAATATGGTGAAAGCACGTGGTGTTGTTTTAACCTCTGTCGAATCATTACTGGAGAATCAGGATCAGTTTACGCACTGGACTCCTAACGTATATTGCTATGGAAGCTATAGCGATGCTGGTCGACGGATTACACGTGGCCACTCTGAAGATAATCTTCGACAGATTAACACATTCTACATTGACTTTGATATTACCTCTTCAGCTGAAGAAATGACGACAGGAGACATTTTAACTACTTCCCTGGAGCTAGGTTTTATGCCGACGTTGATCCTGAAATCAGATAAAGGATTTCAAGCATATTTTGTCTTATCAGAATCGGCCTATGTTACAGCTCATTCCAAATTTCGAGTCGTTAAGGTGGCTAAAGCTATCTCTCAAAATTTGAGAAATTACTTTGCTCAAACTTTACCAGTAGATTTGACTTGTAACCATTTTGGGATTGCTCGTATTCCTCGAACTGATAATATCGAATTCTTTGAACCTGACTATACCTATTCGTTCCAGGAGTGGTTAGATTGGTCGATGAAGCAATCAGAACTTCCTTTCCCAAGTAAAAAGCCCAATTTGACGGTTATTTCAGGCTCTGAAGGGGTGAAACAGATTACTGAACCTTGGTATCAATTGCTGATGAGAGAGGGGAATATCAAAGGTGGAAAAGCCTTGATGGGAAGAAACAACGTTCTTTTCACGCTAGCTTTAGCCAACTTCTCTTCAGGAATTGATCAGGAAGAGTGTGAGGAGGTTCTTTCTAGTTTTAATGCGAATCTAGACGAGCCACTCTCTTCAGCTGAATATCATAAGATTATCACAAGCGCCTACTCAGGAAAATATGAAGCTGCTAGTCGTGATTATGTGATGGCTTTATGTAAAGCATGGGTCAATCAGGAACTCAAGGCTTCAGATCTCTTTGTGAAGCAACGTTGGTACAAATTCAAGAAGAAACGTGCTGACAGGAAGAATAGTCATCTCTATGAATGGAAAACAGACGTAATGGCCTATTTAGAAGGTTTCTATCAATCCGAGGATCCATTTATACAGACGACGAAAAAAGAGATACGAGAGAAGTTGAACATTCCTGAGCGTTCATTGGATAAAGTATTGAAGGTTCTCAAAGCAGAACAAAAGATATTCTTCACAGTCAAACACGGTCGTGGAGGAGGCATCAGATTAGCCTCTATCAAAGCAATCTTGCTTTCCCTTATCCAGGTGAAGAAAGAACGTCAGGAGGCTTATATGGCCAATATTGCTGCTTTCTTTGAAGAAAGTATAGAGTTCACTCAAAGAGTGATAGAAAGGGTTAAAGATGGCTTTAAACAAACACAACAACTATCTCTATTTGAGCTTGATATTGGATAATTTTAAAAACCCGCAGACTGCCTTACATTTATATCTACGATTACTACCAGTATATAAATGTATTTAAAATAATCTATGGAGGAATGATATGATTTTGATTTTAGTTGGATTATTTAGCCTTATATTTGTTGGAGGATTTTTCTTAGTTCTCTCACTTATAGGGATTCGTCAACAAGTGCGTTTTGAAAACGGATATGATGATGAGTTAGAGACAGATCAGCTGGCAATGATTGGCCCAAATAGAAAGTGAGAATAAGAATGAAGTACGTAATTTTCAGTTTTGAATTAGGAGATTATATTTGTAATGGGGAGAATAAAGTTTTAGTTTTTGATACCTTGGGACTAGCTTTTCAGTATCTTCAAAATCATTACCGTAAACCACTTCCTGAACAAAGAAAAAAGAGATTGATTCACTATCCTGATGTGTATCAAGCTCCGTTTAGACTTTTAAAAGTTTGTTAGAAAGGAGAAAGGTCGATGTCAGAGTTATTCAAAATTATTAGAGGATACTACCTAACAGGGGTTGGTCAGGAACCATTGGCTTATTATTTTAAACTTTCATCGGATAACTTAAAATTTGAGTCTGTTTCTGCAGGGGATGTGGCTTTAACTTTTTATCAAAACGAGGAGAGTATTTCTAGCATTCCAGCGATCATTAGAGTAGATAGTGTTATCTCGAATGATAAAATGATTTCAGATTACCTGCAGGAGGAGTTGAGAGATCATTATCCAATGTTGCCAATTGTCCGTGTATTGGATTCCAAGGAATTTGATCCTTTACTCTTTCAAGAAGTGATGACAACGTTCACTAACTTGAAATCCGAAATAAAAGAATTGGCCAAGATTGATTATGTTCAAGGATCCATATTTGATTTTATGGATGAGGAGGAGATAGGATGAAAGAGCTTTTTACGCATGTTAAGTTAGCTCTAGGGGCTCTTCTTGTCATTTTACTTGTGAGTCTCGCAGTTTTAGGAGGATATAGGTTGTATAAAGATCATTTTATCTTAGATTATGATCCTCACCTTACTCAGAAGGAATACCAGAATACTGTACTTGATCAAAATGTAAATCTAGTATTTTATAAAAAAGATTGTCCTTACTGTCAGGTTGGAAAAAGTGTAGTTGTAGATGCAGCTAATAAAGGTTCCTATCCTACATTTTACATTGATACTCAGACAGAAGAAGGTCAAAAGTTAGTAGAAAAATACCAGGTTGAAAAAGCTGCAACTATCATCAAGATCCGTAAGGGAAAAATAAAAAAATATCTATATGCTTTAAGAGATTCAGAGGAAAAGATTGTAGCAGATGAGAAAAGTATTCAGGAGGCCATGAATGACTAAAAGGGCAAAACTAAGTAAATGGGCTGAGACAGCTTTTCAAACTGATTGGGAACTATGGCGTACTAGGACAAATGAAGGAATGGTTGTTTTAGGAAAATTATCAGATGGAACGTTTACCCTACATCGTTTTAATGATGAGGGAGGAAGACTAACACATATTTCGCAAGATGAGGCCCTTTGGCTAACATTGGATTTGGCACCTGAAAAGTTAGGTTGTATTTAAGGAGGCAGTATGTATCAAATTTTAAATGCTATTGCGCATGGCGTGATTGGAACTATCTTGATTGCGATCTGGTTTGTACCGCTCTTCAAGATAACCATATGTGATAACTTTGGAAATGAAATCAAAACGAAAAGGATGCCATTAGCGTTCTTAATGTTACTAAAAAGTGTTTGGCCGAAAAGTAAGGTTTCATTTATTTGGAAAGGATATAAGAAGCATGGGAATCAGAGATAAGCCATTATTATAAAACCATAAATGGATACTATGTAGAATTAGAAAGGTGAAAATAAGAATATGGAACAAAAATATTACGCTGTTCTTATGCAAATCAATGTTGGAAAAAGTGTCTGGTTAGTCCAACAAAAAAATAGACAATTAGCTTGGTCAGACGAAATCAGCGGTACAAGAGTTTTTAATAGTTTTGAGGAAGCTAGGGAAGCTGTTGAAAATCATTTTCTAGAGAATTTTAGATTTATTGGTTCATACAAAATTATAGAGTTCAATTATCAAGAATTGTTAGATTTTGAAATATTAACTGATGACTAAATAGTCCAAAATATCTTCATAGCTTACGTCGGGATTAATGTATTTCTTAGAACTATGCTTAACAAACTTTCCAAAGTAAAATAGTTTAAGAGGTTGTTTATCTTTTGATGCTTTTTCTAATATTTTAAGCTTTCCTTTAACTCCATGATGGCTAGCGAGACTTTTGTTAATCGTTATAGTTGGATAATTAGAGTCTTGTTCAATTGTGCATAAACTATGGAATCTAACTAAAAAATAACTTTTTTCAGGGTTCTCTTTGTTGTCAATAGATTTTACTGTTGCAGTATCATAATAGATATGAACATCTTCCAGGTTTATTCCTCTTTGGTTTGCTTCTTTTAGATTGACAAAGTATCTTTCGAGTTGGATTTCTCTTTTATATTTATCATAGAATGTATACTTCTCTCCAGACTGGTATTCTAAAAAATAATTGACTAAGTCTCTGAGTTGTTTCACATGGCTACGGAAAGTCCTCTTATCCTCATCAGTACAAGAAGAATGAGAGCCCTGATGATGCATTTCATTTTTATTTGACTCAGAAGAAAAATTGGATTCGTCTTTCTGTCTAGGTTTAGTTACAGTAGCCAATATCCCTTTAACAAGGTCTAAGTCAACAATCAGTTTATTTTTCTCACGGTAAAAAGAGATATGATTTTCAGACGTTACTTCTTGTTCCCTTTGTTGATAATGTTCAATCATACGTTGACAATTATTAGGGTCATGTTTTTGATTTCTTGCCCCAGGAGTAAAGTAGGGAGTTTTATTAAAGTCTGGATTATTGAAGTTAGCTAAGGTTAATTTGAAGGAGCATTTTTCTCCACATTGAAACATTTTTGCATCGGTTAGATGATTAGGAGTTCCAATTGGAGAGCAAGAAAAATCAAAGGCCTCTTTTGGAGTTACATATTGTTTTAATTCTAAACTATAAGCAGATTGAAAAGACATAAATAATTACCTCGCTATAACTTTTATTTTATTTTATCACATAGAATAGAAAGGATAAATCTATCATGATAGAGATAGCAAAACGCTGGATTGAAAAGATAAAATCTAGCCCAATTTTGAAGCCATTTATTAAGATTAAAGTTTGGTTTCAAGAGAATATTATTAAGAGAAAACTAGTTATTTTCTCAATGTTGTTTGTGACCTGGCTGACCCTTTTGATGGGAGCAATTTTCTCACCACAAAGGCAAACATATACTTCAGAACAACTTAAAACAAAGCAAGTTTTTGCGAATGGGAGTGGTGAGATGAAACTGGTCAGCCAGGAATATTCACCAGATACTGGAATTATCGTTTTACAATTTGAGACTAAAGATGCTACGACTTCGATAGATCGGGGCATCGATGCCAAACGATTAAAATGGAAACTCTATGCACAGCATAAAGACTCAAAAATAGAGATGGATGTTGTACCAATCATTGATAATAAAGTATCAGTTATTATTAAAGGAGTTCCGAAAAATTTTGGTGCATTTGCGATCGATGTGACAAATCAGACGGTATCTTCTAGTTCAATTGATGTGAATATTTCATCGCCATCTAGTGATTCTAAAAAGGTTTCTCAGAAGAAATCTGAAGAAGATGACACTGTACAATTCTTTGTAACTCCTCAAAATACTCAGCTTGAAATTAAAGCTATTGAGGTTGTCTCCAGAGAAGAATTTACTCTTCAGGAAATAGAAAAAGAGATCAATTTCCAGAATGAACAGTCTCAAAAATTGACAACATCAATTGCTCAATTGAAGGAATCAATTGAAGATGATAATTCACGAAAAGCGAGTCTTCAAGCGGAAGCAAAATATCTAACAGGTGATGATCTCGAAGCCAATCAAAAGAATATTGCTACGCTGGATACAAACATCGAGACGAAGAACAGAACCATTGAAACAGCCTATAAAAACATTGAAAAGTTGAAGGCTAAATTGGAGTCTTTAGACAAGAAAAAACAGGCAGTCAAAGATGGAACATTTGAATTTTCAAACCCTATTGAAACTGTAGAAATGAATTAAAGGAAGGTAAAATTAAGTTGATAGATTCATTTATTCATTTTTTGAAAGCATTGTGTTAGGCATGATTTTTTCAATCGCAGTGGATTTTCCATTTCAAGAGAATGAATTTTCATTATGGATTTTAATGGCTCTTTTTAGCATTGGTATTTATCAGTTTATGAAGTGGTTTCAAGCAAAACTTTTTCAGCGTTATCTATTCAAAAATATCTTAAACAAGGACTACCTTGGAATCCGAAAATTAAAAGATGAGTTACCTCCTAAAATCAATCTTTTTACGGATGCTGATGAAGGTGATGCAAACCAACGAATGATTACGATTAACCAGCGAGCAGTGAAAAAGGATTATCAAGATATTGTAGAATTAAGTTTTTTGAATAGAGAAAAACGGACAGGTATTTCCTATCATAGAAAATCATGGAATGGTTCTGAAGCTCCTCTTGAAAGAAAATTTGTAGATATTGAAGAATGGTATCATCCAGTATTTAGTGTCTTCCCATTTGGAAAAAAACATGATTTTTATTTCAGGCTGATTCAATTTAATGTAAGTAAAAAGAGTGCGTTTTCTATGAAAGGCGAGTTTGTGTTTACCAATAAATAGCAGTCAAAAATCTCCTTAATTTTTGAATTAAGGGGATTTATTTTTTATGATTGTCCCTTTAAAAAATAATTTGAGATTTTCGATTACAATAGGATCAATTAAATAAAAAGGAGAAGTAATCATGGCTAAAAATGATTTAACAAAAATTGATAATCAACTGGAAGAGGCAAAGAAAAGAGTTGCCCTTTTGGAAAAGGAACGTAAAGAAGCAGAAGAGAATCTTCAAAAACAAATTGGTAAAATCTATGTTCAAATTCAATTGAAGAAAAATAAAAATCAGTCGTATGAATCAATTCTTGAAGAGTTAAAAATGGAATTAAACCTCATCAAAGAAGATGAAAAAGAACAACGTTTAGCAGCTAAGAAAAATCGTGAAGAAGGAAACTTTCCAGCTGAAAATCAGTCTTAATTTTTGAGTTTTGAACTTCTAAATAAAGTCAAAAATGGTGTATGTAAAAGTATGTAAAGAATAAAAACAGTGTAAGTATAACACCTATAAAGTGTGTAAAGGTAAGTATGGCATGTGTGTGTAAGTAGGTGAAACCGAGAAAATTACCGGTACCGGAAACGTTGATACTATCAACATATCACGGCACGTGATATCAGTTTCCCTTATGCTCTTTTCTACCACAACACACCTAAAAAGGACCCTAGTCCCTCTGTGTGTGTCAGTGTGTTGAAAAACCGCAAAAATAGAACCGTATCGGTTCGTGATGTTGCGAGGTTGAAGTTTTCTTTTTTGCTTCTTTTTGCTTTTGCTTCGACAAAAGAAAAAAGAAGGGCGCTATTTTTTAGAAAGGAAAATTTAAAATGATGGCAAATATAAAACAAAATCGAATTGAGATTAGAGGCCTTACTGATGATGAAATTAATTATCTAAAATCTCTTGCGAAAAAAAATAAAGCCAACTCATTTAACGATTTTTTGCTTTCAATCTGTCGTGAAAAAATTGAGTTTGGAAAATTTAATCGTGCTCAAGACTTGTATGTTGCTCATTTGGAAAATATGAAATTAGCTTCGGACCATGTTCTGGAACAAATGAAAAAACAGACCAGGATACTATCTGAATTTGGAGAAAAAATGGATTGTTATGCTGATCATATTTCACGTTGGTTAGAGTATGAAGGAGAGGTGGAAAGTGATGACTAAAAATTTTTTAATTCGAAATGTTCCCGACGATATGTTTGAACAACTTCAGGCTATTTCAAAAAAATATAACTATCCAAGTTTCAATGAGTTTATGTTATCGCAAGTTCAAAATATCGTAATGAATGACGGATTGAATTTGTACAATAACCAATTTGCGGAAACATTATCTGGTATCAAAGAACAACAAAGTCAGATTTTAAAATTGATGTTGAAGAATGAAATTACTCTTTCAGCTTTAAATGTTAAACAAGATATTGTAAATGATCTAACTACAAATTGGTTACATTTTATGGATGATGTATCTGCACTTGAAGCTGAACGACGGTCAGGTGGTGTTTGAAAATGAAGAAGAATAAGTCTCTGTTTATCATTCTCATTTTTCTTGCAATCTTTATCGTACAACCTAACAATTTTAATGCTATCAAATCTGGCTTGACACAAAATGATATTCCGAATCAATTGAACATAGCCGATTCAGCTGAAGAAAAAAATCCCAACTCAAATTTGAATTCTAATCTAAAAAATGATGATTTGAAATCGAAGGAGTATGATGGAAAAAATCAAGTGATTGTTGTCAATGAAAAATCACAATTTACAAAAAGCGAATTGAGTTTAGAAAATGGCAGCTGGGAAAAATATTCTGATCTAGATTTTTTAAATCGTGTAGGAATTGCTGAAGCGATGTTGGGAAAAGATTTGATGCCAACTGAAGATAGAGAATCTATTTCGTCTATCACACCCACAGGATGGAAAAATAAAAAAATAATTTTCAACGGGAAAGAAGATTATTTATACAATCGTTCTCACTTAATCGGTTTTCAATTAAGTGGAGAGAATGCGAATGCTAAAAATTTATTTACAGGTACACGTGCTTTAAATGCAAATTTTGAAGATGAACAATCATCAATGGTTTACTATGAAAATAAAATTGCTAACTACATAAAAAATACGAACCACCATGTCCGCTATCGAGTAACTCCTATATTTAGAAATGTGGAATTGGTTGCTAGAGGAGTTCGTATGGAAGCGCAGAGTATTGAAGATGATGAGATCTCATTTGATGTATATATCTTTAATATTCAACCAGGATACAAAATCAATTATTTGACAGGATCATCTCAGAAAAATTGAGGAGGGAAAAATGAATCCAAGACTTAGCTTATATTTTAGCGAAAAAACACATGAAAAATTTAAGGAAATAAAATCCTACTTGAAAGAATCGTCTGCTTTGCAGAAACAGTATCGAAATAATTCAGCAACGCTTGTCACTTTGATTGAAGTTTTTTATAAACTCTTTATTGAATTAGGAGAAGGAAAAAATTTCTATGAGCGACTGACTCAGCTGGAAAAAAATTTGGGGGATGCCTTTGATTCTGGAAATGACAACAAGGCAATTCATCGTCAACTTGATCAAATTCTCTATTTAACACTAACCAACTTTCATGCTATTACGAAAGATGATTTTGATGTTCAAGATTTGGAATCTATTTATTCACGACTGGATCCTACACAGCATGAATTAATGGCAAGAATTAATGATGTCATTCAAGAAGATATTGCACGTGGTCAAACTATCAAACATTCTCATTGAGGTACAGTAAATGGTAGATTGTCGCCTTTTTAGAACGAGAAAGTGGTTCGGAGTTAGAAAATCCAAATATCTTATTGATTCCAATGCAATTTATTGAAGAGCAAAAAGAATTACATATTTCTCAATCAGGACGGTGGATCAATGATTTTCAAGTTGAACCTGAAGAATTACAACCGTTATTAAAAGACTACGCTCTTTTAAGGAAAAATGGATTATTTTAATTCAAAGAGAGGAAAATAATGAACGTATCTTCTAGTCCAAGTATTACTTTCATGCTGCAATACACTGAAGCAAATAGTGGCTTTGTAGACTACACTAATAGAGACGAAGCTGTTGAGGTTGATAACGAATTAAATTTAGAAACACACAGACAAAATATCGAGTCTCTAACCGAAGATGAACTACAAAAAATCCAAGCTGAAGTCCCAGAAACAAAACTTAATTTCCAGGAGTACATCGATTATATGAATCGTTCTTATGCTACTGAAAATCAAAGTGAAGAGATGACAGCGATTTTTACAAAAGAGGCCAATTACTTGCAGCGTAGCAAAGTAACTGAATTGAAAAGTAAGTTAGAACAGGCTTATCAAAATGGCTCTCTTCTATGGCAGGGTGTTATCTCTTTTGATAATGATTTTTTGGCCAAAGAGGGATTATATGATCTGGAAACTGGGAAAGTCGATCAGCAAGCTATTAAGTCGGTCATACGTGAAGCATTGCCAAGGTTGATTGAAAAAGAAGGATTATCCGACTCATCATTTTGGTGGGCTAACATTCACTTGAACACGGATAATATTCATGTGCATTTTGGTTTATCAGAAGTCGAGTCTGCAAGAGAAAAAATTTTCTATCGACCTCGTGGACGAATGGAGTACAGAGGGAACTTCTCCCAAAAAACCATTGAGCGTTTTAAAAGTGATGTTTTTCATGGCCTGTTAAATGAACAGACTAGAGGAATGATTGTTAGAAGAGAACAAATTTTGGCCAATATCAGAAGTGAGTTGATCAATTCTGTATTTAGAGATCAGATGGTGCGTTCTTCAGCTGAAAAAAATTTTTTGGAGCAGGCTTATAATCATTTGCCTATGGATAAAAAATGGCGCTATGGATCAAATGCAAGAGATTTTGCAGTCAGTAAATTCTTCCTTGACCGCTATCTGGACTCCTATTTAGAAAATGATGGGAAAGAGCTCTATCAAGAATTTCTGAAAGAAACGAAGGACTTCCTAGAAACCTATAGAGGAGCTTATTCAGCTGAAAAAAAATCAACCTACGAAAAGATTCGGAAAGTTGATGGTCGTTTTGAGAAAACACAACAGGAAGCTGCAGGCTATCATCTGCAGCAATTAATAGCGAATCGAGAGAAGGAGTTGAGAGAACGATTAGCAAATAGAATCTTGCACCTATTTCGTGAGAATGCCCCTGAGATAGCTGATGTTCGGCTGGAAAAAAATTTGGCCAATTTCTCAGTAAAGAATCAACAAATGATTTTAGAACAGGATCCCAATGCAAGTGTTATCAAAACACTAGATGCTTGGAAAAAACTGGGTTATGAATTGAAAGATGGGGCAAAACCTCTTGAAATCACAAAACCAGTCTATGCTGCTTATGATAAACACGGAACAGGTTTGGGACGTCCTGAATATGTTACGGAATTAGTTTATGATGTGACTCAGCTGAAAGAAGACTTACTGGAGAAGCAACTTACTTTAAGAGACTTGTCGCTATTTTCTTCAGATGATTTGAAAGATCTTGTAGAAGCAGCTAAAAAGAAAAGTGATCGATCATTAAAAGAGCGCCAGGAGTTAGGAACATTTCGCTATGCTTTAAAATTGAGTTTATTGGAGGAAAAACAGAGTAGTTTATTAGTTCGTAAAACTCTTTTTGATCAAATTCAACCACTTGAAACCGATAAGTCATTTGTTGAATTGAAAAAGAAAGAAATTCAACAAAGACTGAAGCTGACTGAATTGCAACTGACTCCAAATTATAAACTAGGTGAAGCAGACCAATCTTTAAAACAATCTCTTGCTAACCAATTTGAAGATAGTGTTTCTTTTTCAGTAGAAAAGGCTGATTCATTAGCAATTCAAGCACCTATTAAACGTCTGAAGGGAGAATTAGCGGCAGTTCAACCTCTTCAAGATGAAGGAGTGCTGACTATTCTAAAGGGCTATCCTGTTACGAAAGATAGCTATATAGAAGAGCTACAGACCCATATTTCAATTTTTCAGCTGAAACATAAGATTTACAGTCGAAACAAGGAAATTTCACAAACGACTGATCAAACGACTATTCAAAAATTAAAACGGGAGAATGCGAAAGAATTTTCTGAACTCAAATCACTCTATCAAAAAATATTGCCAGAGGAAGAAAGCAATCAGAAAAGTCAGTTAGCTCAAGCTGTTTCACATAAAATGCAAGAAAGGAAGAACTTGCAAAGAAAAAACGTCCAACAATCCCAAGGCAAAGCAATCATCAATACAGATTTTATGAGAAATTTGACCAATTCTCTTCAAAGGGCCCAACGTGCAAATAAAAAAGCCCTTATGGAACGTGAGAGAAGTGATGAGAGGCAAGAACTTGAGGAAAAAGGACAAAGTATATAAGAGTCATTGTAAAAGCAATGACTTTTTTGTTGAAAATGGAATTATATTGTCCCTTTAACTGTGATTTTTCGATTATTACATAGAATAGAAGGATAAAAGAGATAGGAGAAGAAAAATGGAGCTAGTATTTCCAGATGTAGCAGTTGAAGCCTTTGACTTTTCAGCTGAATGGTTAATTACGGCAATGAATGCCGATAACAAACAAGTGCATTTTGAAGGTCAAGGAAGAAATTCTGATTTAGAAATGGTTCTAGACTTTAAGGAAAATCCTGAGCTATTTGAATCTTTTTCAGTAGGGGAATTGGTTCACTTAGATCCAGAAACGTTTCTACAAGCAGAGAAAGAGCCGTACAAACCACAGTATGAAGGATTTTAAGGAGATTTTATATGACAGAACAAGAATCAAGACGTGGGAAAAGTCGTAGAGAACGTGTTGAATTTGCACGTTCTAGAGATATTTTGGATGTTGCAAACGAGCTTCAGATGGAGCTGGTTCGATCTGGACGAGACTATCGATGGAAAGAACATGATAGCCTAGTTATTTCACCTGATAAAAATTTATGGAAATGGTTTTCTAGAAATACAGGTGGTGATGCGATTTCTTTGGTTGAGACAATAAAGGAAGTAGATTTTAACCAATCGGTAGATTTTTTAAATGATGGAAATTTTAAAGAGTTTCAACTGGTTGAAAGGCCTCAAGAAGATTTTAAATACTATCTTGAGAAATACGAGCAACCATTATCAGCTGGACGAGACTACTTACGAAATCAACGTGGGTTATCCGATGAAACGATTGATTATTTTTTGGAACAGGGTGTTTTAGCCCAGGCTAATGCCAAACTTGACTACTTTGCGGAGGATAATGGCGGAAATTCAACAAATGCGATTGAGCCAGTTATTGTATTCAAGTCCCTTTCTTCTTCAGGTGAAGTTGTTGGAGCCTCTTTACAGGGAATCCAGGAGAATTGGGAGAAGTGGCCAAAACATGGATATGCTAAAGTGATTATGAAAAACTCCGATCCTATGACTGGTATTCATGTTGATATTGGCAGTCCAAAACGATTGATTTTTACTGAGAGTCCAATTGATTTAATGTCCTACTATGAATTGCACAAGGATAGTCTTCAGGACGTTAGATTAGTTTCTATGGATGGTTTGAAAGAATCTACTATTGGCCGTCATCTATCTCAAATTCAAGCTGAAATTTCAGGAAAACCACTAAGATGGACACCTGAACAAATGGCAGACGGACTTCAAGTGGCTATTGATCATCACTTTTTTGAAGATGGGAGAAATGCGGATTTAATCACCCTAGCTTTAGATAATGATAAAGCAGGTAGAACATTCATTCAAGAATTGGAAGCAAAAGGAGCTGTTATCAATTCAGATCTACCAGAACTAAGACCAGGGCAAGATAAAACGGACTGGAATGATGCTCTAAAGAATCAACAGGAAGAAAAATCTGATAACAGTCGTCTTGCCCAGGCACGTCGAAAATTGGAACGACTTAAAGGTGAACAAGATGAGGCTATTTCAAGAGCGTATTCCCACCAAGCGCTAACAAATGGGCAACCCATAAATGATAAGCGAGGCGGTGCTAGCTTTATGCGTAAGCAAGAACAAATAGAAGGTCAAGTCTTCTCAAAGATGGATGAGATTAGGCAACAGGAAGAGCGAGTAGAGCGCCTGGAGCATCAACAACATTTGAAAGAAATGGGGTTGAATCGTCAGGGAAGTGGTCTGGAGATGAGTGTTCAAAATATACCTAGAATCCGTGAAGAGTTAGAAAAAGCTAAACGTGGGGAGTCGTTCTTTACCAAAGCTACTCTCAAACGCTATCAAGAAGAGTTGACTAGACTTGAGGCCATATCTGAACAAATGGGTAAAACGAGGATTAAACCAGCAACTCAATCCTTAATTGATGAGGGGCAAGTGAACCAGTGGCAAAAACAACCAAATACGTATTTTGTAAAAGGATTACGAAGAGTTGCCCTGGAGTTGACTGAAGAAGGAGAGTTTCAATTATCTTCACAAACCAAGTATCATCCGAAAACAGATGAGGAAAGACTGAAGGTGGATGAATTGCTTGCCAAACAAAGGCAAGAAAATGTAGGATTAACGCCCTCGAATCAGGAAAAATCAATCTCACCACAACCAGAGCCTATTGAAAAAAATCAAGGCGAAGCAGGGTGGTTAGAAAAAAATTGGGACAATCTCACGTTTTCGATAGAAAATAAAAAAACAGTCGTCATTGATCCAACTGGTATAGATAAGATGGTTGAAGAAAAACAAACTCCAGATAATCAAGAATCTATTACCACTACAGAGGAGAATGCTGGAAGATTGATGAGCTATGAAGAGGTAAAACGGGAAAATGAAGCATTAACAAAGAGTTTAAATAATCGGATTCAATCTGGAGAATTATCAATCGAATTTGCACCAGATTTCTATCTGTATGATGTCTTTGCAAAGTTAGGAAATAGCCATCCTACAAAATATCTCAGCGATAAAAAAATGGAAGTGTTGTCTCCCATTCATTCACTTTTGACCTCTATTGATGATCAAACGATTGATTTATACAAGAAAAAAGGGACTCCTGAGCAAGATTCCTTGTATCAAGCATTGAAACCTCATCAGAGAACTTTGGGAGTAGATATTTCAACCCGATTTATTGGTGAACTTGCAATAGCAGCCTACAGTACCAACAAGCAGATAGAAAGCCTTTCAAGTGACAGTTTTGGTGCCTATTTTGGTAAAAGAACCCTTGATAATCTATCACAATCGGTTGAGCGAATGCTGGAGTATCCATTGATTGAATCAGGAACAAGAGACTTTACCCATGGTTTTGTGACAACACCAAACACATTGTTCCACTATCTGGAAGAACAAGAGGGAGAAGTGATTTTAAATCGAGAATTATTGGATAACTTAATATCACGTCTTGATACTCACCCCATTAAGATAATTGAAGTCCCAGAAGAAAAAGAAAAGTCCCTTGATAATTATCAAGAGACTAACACTGGGGGCGAACTATTGAATCGCAATTCCA
>NZ_CAJPOU010000003.1 GCF_905372335.1 Streptococcus sp. A12 | reverse complement strand
TTCACAATCAAACACCCAGCCAAAACCGGCTCGTTCTAGCTCTTTTCGGGTGTGTCTTGTACGATAATCTACCGGTTCACTGTCCCCGCCTAAGAACCATTCATCTATGATTTTGCGATAATTTAGGTAACTGCATCCATCTGTCATTCCTTTCATCTTCACCAAATACCGCTTTTCTTCCTCGACCTCGTAGCCGTCAAGCCATGCACGGGCAAAGGTGTTTTGTCGATTTACTTCATCTTCACAAAACCACAAATCTACTTCTTCTGGTGGCGTGTGATCCAATCCATAATATAGGGTCTTCCCTTGACATTTCATGTTATCAATCCAATCCGCAACAAACTGCGGTACTTGGACTTTCTTCGGTTCGGTCAATTGTTCTAATTCTTGAATAACCTTATTAACCGAAACTGTTTCACAAAAATTGGAAATTCTTTTGTAATTTCCAATCAACTCTTGTTTATTCATTCTTCCACCTCTTCAATATCAATCCCCGGGCAATCAAACACCCAGCCAAAACCAGCTTGTTCAAGTTCTTTGCGGGTGTGGTGCGTTCTATAATTAGAATTATTTGCATCACTTTGGATTATCCATAATTTAGTATTTATAAAGTAATTTAAAAAATTATATTCTTCTTCAAACCCTTTCATCTTTACCAAATACCGCTTCTCTTTTTCGACCTCGTAGCCGTCAAGCCAAGCACGGGCAAAAACTTCAACATTACCACCTTTGTAGAACCACTTTCTTAATTCTGCATTGTCTTCATAAGGTACATCCTTCATCGAGCCTAGCAAACCACATTCCGAATCCTTTTCGGATTCAATATAATCCGCCACAAACTGCGGGATTGTGACTTTCTGCGGTTCATCTAGTTGTTTTAAATCTTTTATAAGATCCTCGTAGACTTTTGTCTTAAAACTTGCTCCAAATTTTAATTGGATATCCTTCAGCTCATTTTCATATTTCTCAATCAACTCTTGATTATTCATGTTTCCATCCCTTCCCGATAACTGCACGGTCATACTGCTCTTTGTTTACCAAAAACTTGCCATATCCGCTAACTGTGATACTGTATCGCTCACCGTCAAATTCCTTTCCAGTCACGACACCAGCCATATTATCCACGTAGTAGATAGTCTCTGGCCTCTTGTATTTCAGTCTGTATATTTCTTGATGTTGGGAGTACAGTGCGAACAGTAGACCTATCATGATAAAGTAGATAATAATATCTATCAGCTTCTTCACTTTTCTATCTCCATGATTTCTAATTTGATTTTATATTTCTCCGTGCCAGACTTTCCGCCGTGGCAGAAGCTGACCTCTTTGATGATGTTGTAGTTGTCATCTGTCCAAAATTCTGCATCTGTCAGACCGTCCAGTAGCGCCTTACTAGTAGGTGACCAGTTCGGAGGGTCATACTGATAGTTTCTAGGCGGGAATACTACCACCCGAACCTTGCACGGCTTATCTTTCGTAAAAGGCAAGCCGTACCAGTCCTTGAGAGTGTTCTGACCCTCGTATTTCGCAAGTTCCCTTAGAAAGCGTGTGATTTTAGCTTTCTGTTGGAAGTGCAAGCGGTCATTCGCAGATATCATCTGCTTACGAGTTAGTTCAAACTGCATGATTATTGGTTCAGTCATTCAATACTCCTTAAAATAGAGTTAGTTGTTGTTTAAAGTCCGAAAGAGTAAGTCCGATTGATCTTAGATCGTTACTAATAGCGGTCAAGTCGTTAGTGATAATCACTTTGTTAAACTCCCTCGAATACCGCTGTGTTTCGTATCCGCCTAAATCGTCCTTGTCCCAGATATCTTGTATGGATTTGATTTCTGGATACTCTCTGGCAAAATGTTCTTCAATCCAAGTCATAGGCTTAGAATGGGAGATCATCATCTGAGATGTCCATCGGATTGCTTTGCATTTGTTCATTGCGCCCAAAGTTTGGTTGTTGGCTGTGGCTTTGTGTATGATTTTGATCGTTCTGCTTGTTAAATTCCAGTAACTGGAAGTTTTCAGCTACAACCTCAGTCACATACACACGCTGCCCTTGCTGATTTTCATAATTGCGAGTCTGGATGCGTCCAGTGATACCAATTAACGCCCTTTTCTTAGCCCAATTCGCTAAATTTTCTGCTTGTTGTCGCCAAATCACGCAGTTGATAAAATCCGCTTCACGTTCGCCATTTTGACTCTTGAAATTTCGATTCACTGCCAAGCTGAAAGTTGCTACTGCTTGGTTGTTTGGGGTGTATCGTAATTCTGGATCTTTGGTAAGTCTCCCGACAAGTACGACATTGTTTAACATTTATTAATTTCCTTTCAATTTCCCTAATAGCATTTCTGCTTGCTCTACTTGCGATTGTTTAATCTGCTTGTAGTCTGCCACGTTTAAATGTTGTAAGAACCATTTGGCGATCGAGCCATCTTCTTTCCCTTTTGCTTCTGCAATAGTGGCTATCTCTTTTAAATAGCGGTTGGCTTCCTCTACTGAGATAACCGGATCATTAGCTTTCTTCGCTGGTTGCTTCTTCGCTTGCGTGGCTTCGTTGCCGTCGTCGTCTTGGTCGCTAGTAATCCCAAAGATCGCAGATAGTGCGTACCGTTTAGCATAAGTGATAGCTGACCCGATTGATTGAGGGTCATTCTTGACTGGTTTCATCTTGATCGGATCGTATTCAATCCATTCACCCGACTCGTGCATCACCAGTGTTCCTACCGTCACATTCCCAGCTTCATCACTGGAAGGAAACTGCGTGAATGATAGCCCGTTCTTACTTGCTGACTCTGTGATTGCTTCCACCACGTTTTCAAGTGGCACATACTTGCTTTTGAAAAATGGATTGTTTGCATCTTTTAAAGGCTGTTTCATCTCTTTTTGAGTCTTAGCAAAAGCCTTGCTCAACTCTGTTATTGTTTCTGATTTATTCATACCGTCTCCTTACCGAATATTTAAATTCTTACGCTTCACCAATTCAGCTCCTGAAATTTCAAGTCCATTCTTCAAATCTTCTTTCAAGCGCTCCTTATCAGCTTTCCACGTTGCAACTTTGTAGGCTTCTGGAAGAAGCAAGTCATCCACTTCCACGGCTTCGGATTTTCTGAATGACACCTTGAATAGCGTGGTGTCAACTTTTTCATGTCCAGTCAATTCCATGCTAGTCGCTAGATCTATTTTCATTCGCTCTTTCTTCGACTTGTCAGCATCGTTCAACTTCTTCAAGCGGTCAATTTCATTTTTACGGACTTCGATATCTGCATCAAGGTTTTTAATAACTTTGACATATCCCTCCACTTTGTTCTCAAAGTCCTCCGTCCAGTCAATGCTCTCTAGCGTGTCTTGTTTGGTTTCATCGTCCATATCCATGTCATAGATTTGTTGATAAATTCCAGTCAATTCATAAAGTGTTGCCATTTTGTTCTTCTCCTTAAATCTTCATTGACAGTCTGCGTCTAGCATTTTGCTTCAAGCTGTCCAAACCGTTTCTATAATCATCAATAAGCCCTAGATTGCTGTCGATAAATCGCTCGACTACTCTGTTCAGCAAGTCTCCCGGCGTAGAGCCTTCAATCTCGGCTAAAACTCCGATTAATTCTTTTTGTTTTGGTGACATTTCAATACTGATATAACTTTGCCCTTTGTTCGAAGGTATATTCGTCATCTTATTCTCCTTTGTGTTTTCTTCATGCTCCAAATTTCACGCTTTAAACGGCTGTTTTTCTTGCTTAGCGAGATTATTTTGTCTTGCTGTTCGTCTACGATTTCGCCCAGGTTGTGGCAAAGTCTCTCATAGTACTTGCGCCAGTACGCATCATCATGACAATTTACTTCCATATCACTCGTCTCCTATGTATACCCAGCGTCCACCTACGCATACCCAATCATCAGGATCACGGGTCTCACGCTCTGGTTCTGGTTGTAAATAGTCACGGTCATAATCAAATGGAAACATGTACATTCTCCTTTTTCTGATACCATCGGTCCTCAATCACTTGTACAGGCTTCTTGAGTAGCCACGCACACATATAAAATGGATTGAGATAATAACCATCGCCACTAGCGCAAGTCTGCACAAACTCTACATACTGTTGCTTAGTGATCTGTGTGTTAAAGCGTTCTTTCATAAACCGTTCAAACTCACGGAACAGGTTGTTGTCAGTCTTAACTTTCTTAAAATCAATTTTATTCACTGGCTAGAAACTCCTTTAACCGTATTTCATATTCTTCGTCAGACATTTCCGACTCTGGTTCTTTCTGATTCTCTGGCCTTAAATTGGACCAAGAAGGAATACCCCCGTAAGAATCAACTTGAGTTTTGTTGAATTTCTTCCGTTCGTATTCTTCGTCGGCTGCTTTAATCTGTCCAGCCGTTCTCAATCCTTGGCCGTCCCAACGTTGGAGGATTGACATAGTATATCTAAGAGACTTACCTGCATTTAAGATCGTTTCGTTCAAAGCTAAAACTACAAGTTCTTGTCCGTACTGTTTAAGTAGTCTTTCAACCTCTTCGACCATAGTGCCATTCACGCTCATTTCACCGAAGGCTTCCTTCAATTTTTTAAAAATTAAATTTTCACCACCAACTGCATTTTTTTGTTCTTGGTCTAGGTCTAGGTCTATATCTATCTCTATATCTCCGTTGCGTTTTGTTGCATCGGTGTTGCATTGCAACGCTTTTTGACCCTCTCGGTGCTTGCGAGACCTACGGGTGCTTGCTGTTTCGCTACCTATCATCTCTGGAACTTGTTCCAAAGTGAATTGATAATTATCATTTGTAGTCAGTAGATTTTTCTTTGATAAAAACATGAGCGCCATTCTGACGGCTTCAGTATCTTCGTCAATCAGTAAAGCTAGTTCTTCAGCTAAATCTTCAGCTAAACCCTCAAAATAGATTTTTCCTTC
Organism: Streptococcus sp. A12; assembly: GCF_905372335.1. Lineage (GTDB taxonomy): Bacteria > Bacillota > Bacilli > Lactobacillales > Streptococcaceae > Streptococcus. The sequence continues at coordinate 52,936 of NZ_CAJPOU010000003.1, read as the reverse complement.
GTCTGGAAGACTGGCCAGCATGATTTTCAGATAAATAATGGTCAACTCTTCCCCTCCAGGCAATTTCCGCATCAGCTTCATTTCCTTTGATTTGAAGAAGTCTTCTTTGAGTTGTAACCAGTAATATCGTCTATTTACTGCCATTTAATCTCCTTCCATCAACTTCTCATGCAACTCAAATACCTCAGTCTCGTACTTCAACCGGCTAGCCATCTTTAGACGCTCTAGCCGTGTTTCTTGTGCGTCTGTTAAGTAAGGCTTGATTGCTTCGTGCATTGCTTCAATAGTCATATCATGCACCTCTTAGCAAGTTTTAAAATCGTTGTCGCTGACAGAATGCTTGCGATATTCTGCGAGGTCATCCCACACGCTCAATTTAATTTCTTGCTCATAGCCTTCTTGCATTTCAAGTAGTTCATTGATTTTAGCTTGCTTCCGTTGTTCTTTTTCTTTCTTCTTGACATCAAAGTAGCAAGTCATGAAGCCTGCTACAAAGAAACTAACTGCGATTGATCCAGCACCTAATAGCTGGCTTGTTAATGTTGGTTCAAACATTCTTGTTTCTCCTTATTAATTCGTCTGATAGCGTTGTAGTAACCGCTATCTTTTGGGATGACATATCCCGTCAAGTCTTCTAACTGACTTCCATCTGCCATCACATTGATAATGCGCGGTCGCCATTGATTTTTAGTTTTAGTCATGTTATAATGTCCTTATAGATTTTTCCTAGTTCCTGATCTCCTGTCAGGTGCTTTTTTTATGCTTGAATTGCGTTCGCTGTCTGTATTTCCTGCCGTAACTCAAAATCTGGTTGCCATTGTCTGATAAAAACAACTGCGTTTTGGTATTCCTTGGCTGGGATTTCCTTGCGTCGGACGCCAAATTGTTTCCGAATGTCCTTATTAATTGACGAATAGGCACGGCCTCGGATTGATCTATCTTGATAAGCTGGTGCTTGCTTGCCATTAAGGAATCCGACAACAATTTTATTTACTTCTTCGGTCAAGACTGTCTCCTGAACCGCATTGACCCGCATTGTATCTTCTAGGTTCGTAATGCGCTCTTCATGATTCTCAATGCTATCTAGCATCTTCCGCATTACGCCGATTTCTTTGAGTTGATTTTGATGATCTCTGCTTTGACCTACAATTTCTTGTGTCATAAGATTTCTCCTTCCAAAATTTCATTTCGTGACTGTCCTAAGATTGTATTAACGTCGCCTAGTAGTATCTTCAACTGACTAGCAAACGTCTCAACTTCGGCCTTTAATTGAGCATTTTTAGGTAAGACGGATTGAATATCTAAATAAGCGACACCTCCAAAATTTGCTAGGAATTGATTCCCTTTTTTCAGAAAGGCAATGGCTTCTTTGGTGCTGGATATTTCTTTCTGTTGCTCGTTTAGCTGGCCTCTTCCTTGCTCTATGGCCCGTTCAAGGTCATCATACTTATTGGCCTTATCCCGCTGTTCCGATAATTGGTTTAGCTGTTGTTCAAGAAATGCGTTTCTTTCAGCATAGGCTTCTGATTCTCTCGCTTTTCGGAGTGCTTCCTGATAGTCAGGTGGTGTGACTTCGACTTCTTTCACAACTTCTTTGACTGTAGCCTCTTTTAGACGGCTATTCTCGCCCCTTAGAAGCTCATTCGCTTGTTGGCTGAGTTTGAGCCGTTTCTTAATTTCCTGCAACTCTCGTACTGTCGGAGTGTCACCATCTTCAATCCGCTGGATCTGCTCCCGTTTTTCTTCTTCTGGAAGAGTTGCAATCAAATGAAGTGCTGTTGTTCCTAAATTTCGAAACGTTTCGAAATTTGGAAGTTCTTTAGCAATTTTCATTGATTTACTGGCGAAATCCTTATCAATACCGAGACCGAGGTACCAATCCATGAATTCACCGTGAGCAAGATCGTTTTCCTTTACATGATTTAATCGCCTACCAATTTCCCAAATGGACTGACCTGCAATCTGTTTGTGATGGCTGATTTCTAGCTCAATTTGAGATAGGTTATTTGATAATGCTATTTCTTGCACTTGTTTTCCTTTCTCCTGTGATATAATTTAGTTAGTTGTTTTTCTAAGCGCCCGACTTCTGTTGGGTGCTTTTTGCTATAATAAACTTATCCCAACGAAAGGAGGATAAGCTATGACTACTTGTTACATCGTGATTGATGGCCATGTTGAGTCTGTGCCAATGACATTGCCCGCTATTCCTGCCATAGGTTCTGTCATTGCTAAGTCAGCAGACCATAAATCTGAGCATTATTTGGTAAAGTGCGTTGAGTATGTCAATGGACACGAGAGCGTCAATCTACATGTTCAACCATTTCCTAATCAAATCAGTGCTGTCAACGCTGTTGATGGTTTCAGGAACAGTAGATAGTTCTACTGTCTTGACCCAATAGTTATCTAGCACTTTCTTATCAATATAGACCGCTTGTTCACATAGACCGATGTGTCCATCAACGACTATCGCCCTGCGGACAAGTAGGTCTTTTTCGTTTTCTAGTTCGATTCGTCCAGCGATGTCACCAGAGATTTCAAGGTACTTGCCTATTTCACTCATAAATTGATCTTCTCCTTTCTAAGCCATCAAATATTCCTGATCAAGGAATTTGTTGATAAAGTACTGTTGGCCTTTGCCAGTGACGAGTGGCGTTTTACTCACTGTGATGTGGCCATCAGCGTGCGTGATGCTTGTTTCTTTGACTCGGATAAGCCCCATCTCTACGCTCTTCTGCGTCGGCATATTCCAATCCCGTCCGTTACGTTTGATTAGGTATCCGTGGGCTCGTAGCCAGCTAAACAGGCGTGTTGCTCCGATGTCTACCCCGTTTTGTTTGAGTAGCTTGGCAAGTTCTCCAACCAAGATAGATGTGTGACTAGCGCTGACCGCCTCTGCAAATAGCACCTTAGGACGGTCAGCCTCAATCTGAGCCTCTAGCTTGTGGACTTTCTGATCAGCCATAAGCAAGGCTCTTGCCATAATCTTCTCAGGACTGTTAAAGTCCTTTTCTACTTGGATAAAGTATTGTCGGACCTGCTTGCCTCGTTCTGTTCGCTGGATCATAGCAATTTCTTTGGCCATGTCTAGCTTGATGACGTGGTCAGCCATTTCTTGCAGACCTCCAGGGGTGCGACATTTTTGGGTCACCCTTAAAAAGTCCTCATTTTCGTTAAAGCCGTATTCAGTCATCCGACTAAACCACTTCTTATATTCTGTTTTGACTTCCAGAGCTTCGTGTAGCTGTCTACCAGATACCACAGGCTCATGGTTATCATTTAGAGTTACGTTGATGAGTTCGTTCATCTGTGCTCCTTTCTAGTTTGGTATAATAAAAATAAAAACGTGAGGTACTGAAATGATTTCATGGATTTTAGATAATATGGATATGCTTAATATTATTGCTGCTTGGGTTGGTGCTGTTACAGGTGTTATTGGGCTACTTTATTCAGTTGCAATGAATAGGGCAACTGTTAAGATTTCCAACTGTTTCAAAGATAGAGTTGACCCAAAATCAGATTATCAATATAACTTTGAGTTGGTAAATACCTCAAATGTTGCCGTTGTCATAAAAAGTGTTCAACTTTTTGATATAAACGGTAAAGAAATCTTTGACAACGGTTTTGACCCCAGTTCGGTTGTTCCAAGATATGCAACTGACGAATACGGATTGAGTCGTATTCCTTTGCCTCTCCTTGATAGCATTTGGTACTCCGAACCATTTGAAGATGAAACAGATCTTTTCCCTAATTCAAGTGTAGGCTTTTCCTACTACTTGAATAAAGCCCCTTACAAGATTAAGGTAACAACAAATAAGCAAATCCATTTTTTCTCTAAATCTAAATCATTCACTCCTATTTACAAAAAATGTGATTAGGTTGATAACTGCACATACAATGTTAGTGATTGTTAAAATTGCTAGCATTTTTCTATCTCCTCTCTCAGGTCAATTTAGCAAGTAAAGTTAATTTCACTTCTGCATAGCCGTTCTCGGTTGTGCTTTTTATTTCAAATCCTGTAAGAGTTTTTAATTCTTGGCCGTTCAAGGATACTTTATCCTCACGAATTTTAATTTCTTCCATAGGTTCTCCTTTCTACGCTAACAATCGTTCCTTTTTGGGAACGTTATCTTCAAAAAAAATAGTTATCTTCTCCATAGGCAGACCAAAAATCAAAGTAATCTTTGCTAATTCGTCAGCACCAATAGATACAATACCATTCTCTCGCTTTGCGTAAGGTGTACGTGTTTTCCACCCCATGCGGTGAGCCACTTCATCTTGTGTCATACCGCTTGCGATACGCTCAGCTTTCAACCGTTTCAAGTTGATTGTCATACCGTGCTCTCCTTTTTTGATTTTTTAGTTCCCGTTTTGGAACGATTCCATTATAAACCCTCTTGTTCCAATTTGTCAACTCTTTTTATTAAAAAATATCAAAAAAATGTTTTTTATCATTCCTCTTGTATATTTTCGGGAACGGTGATATAATAGAACTATCAAAGTCCGAAGAAAGGAAAAACATGAGAACTAATGATGAAATCATTTCACTTATTCAAGAGAATATAGATGAAAAAGGATTGTCAATGAGTGAGCTTGCTAGGCGTGTAGGGATTGCAAAATCCACCATGTCAAGATACTTCAACAAGACAAGAGAGTTTCCTCTTAATAGAGCTGATGATTTTGCAAGAGCTTTGAACATCACTCCTGAGTACCTGCTAGGTATCCAAAAAGAAAGTAATGTAGACCAAGCTGAAATCATCTCAATCTATAATAAGCTAGAACAGCCAAGACAGGAAAAAGTACTAGACTTTGCCAAGGGACAGCTTGAGGAACAAGAGAAACCTGAGGTAGTTTCTATTTTCGATAAGCTCAAAGCAGAAGAAGATGAAGACTACATTACTGATTATGTAGAGGGGTTAGTAGCTGCAGGTCATGGTACTTTCCAAGAGGATAATCTCCACATGGAGGTAAGACTGAGAGCCAATGATGTTCCTAACGAGTATGACACTATTGCTAAAGTAGCTGGCGACTCAATGGAGCCACTTATAGAGGATAACGATCTATTATTTATCAGGGTAGCTAGTCAAATTGATGTCAACTCAATCGGTATCTTCCAAGTAAACGAGAAAAACTTTGTTAAAAAACTTAAGAGAGATTATGATGGACGCTGGTACTTGCAAAGTCTAAATAATAGCTATGAGGAAATCTATCTAACAGAGAATGACGACATCCGAACTATTGGGGAAGTCGTAGATATTTATAGAGAAAAATAAAATAATTTTTTAAAAATATTAAAGATTTTATTTAAAAAAGAGAAAACAGTTGACTTTTTACAAATTGTGTAATAACATTATTACATAAACAAGTAAACACAGCTGTTGAGAGTAGGCACCCCACCATAAGGGAATCGTCGAAATCGCAGCTTTTTTGTTTAAATGGAGGAACGATGAAAACAGCCATTTTGGTAGACGGTGGATATTATAGAAAAAGGAGTTCTGCCGTCTTTGGACACGAAACAGCAAAAGCGAGTGCAGAGAGACTTTATAGCTACTGTAATCGTCACATTGTCGAAACGACCTTTAAAAAACAACTCATACATGAGCTGTATAGAATATTCTACTATGACTGCCCTCCAGTTGATAAGCAAGTCTATCACCCTGCACTAAAAACAACAATTGATTTCAGCAAGAGCGAGACAAAAGCTTGGACACTCGACTTTTTTAATGAATTAAGCCATAAGAGGAAAATCGCTTTACGTTTAGGAGAACTAAGCGAAAGCACGGCCCACTTTAATCTCAAAGAAAAGTACACGAAACAATTATTAAATGGGCGATTAACTGTAGAAGATCTTGAACAAAAGCATTTTGCCTTGAACCTTCAACAAAAAGGTGTAGATATGCGCATAGGTTTAGATATTGCTTCTTTGGCTTATAAACATCAAGTTGATAAGATAGTTTTAATCGCTGGAGACAGCGACTTTGTACCTGCTGCAAAATTAGCTCGTAGAGAGGGGATTGATTTTATCTTAGATCCTCTTGGCGGAAACATAAAAGACAGTCTAAGTCTACACATAGACGGGCTTAGAACATGCGATAACGAGTATCGCAAAAAATAAAAAGCCCCACGCTCAAATTTTGGTCGAGGAGAGCGTGAGGTTTGAAAATTGTATAGCAAAACACCTAATTCTTAGGCTGTTTTACTATACTCTATTTTATCATAGAATGGAGTAAAAAAATGGAAAAATGGAAAAAAGTTGTAGGTTACGAAGATCTATACGAAGTTAGCGATTTAGGGAATGTTAGAAGCCTAGACAAAGTTGTGCCAAAATGGGACGGTTTCCGATTGTTGAAAGGCAGAGTTTTGAAAAAGAAACTTACGCAATTTGGGTATCACACCGTAGCGCTCACTAAAAACGGAAAAGCGAAGCATTACTTTGTTCATAGAATTGTTGCTACTTGCTTTATTGACAACCCAGATACAAAAACGAAGACGCAAGTAAACCATATTGATGGTAATAAAACCAATAATGCTGTTGATAATTTAGAGTGGGTTTCTGCTAGTGAAAATGTTAAACACGCATTTAAAACTGGGTTAAAATCCGTGCAGCAGTCTCAAATCGACACTATTAGGGCGCTTGGAAAAAATAGTAATAAAAAGGTTCTGCAAATGGACCTAGACGGGAATGTGGTAAAAGAGTGGAATAGCATGACGGATGCTAGTAAAACTCTGAAAATTAACCTTTCTTGTATTTCAATGTGCTGCAAAGGTACAAGAAAAAAGGCTGGCGGTTTTGCTTGGAAGTATTCTGAATGCGGGGGTGGCTCGAATGATTAGGAAAGTCGCCATATACGCACGAGTGAGCACCACGAATCAAGCCGAGGAAGGATACTCTATAGACGGGCAAATTGATAGCTTAGAGAAGTATTGTGAAGCTATGGGGTGGGATGTTTATAACAAGTATATTGACGCCGGTTTCTCTGGCGGTAGTTTGAAGCGCCCTGAAATGGCAAACTTGATTAACGATGTAAAAAAGGGTTTGTTTGACACGGTTTTAGTTTACAAACTCGATAGACTATCACGAAATGTAAGAGATACACTTTATTTGATTAAAGATGTGTTTAATATAAATAAAATTGATTTTGTATCGATCCAAGAAAATATAGATACTTCTTCAGCTATGGGTACTTTATTTCTAACTCTTTTATCTGCAATAGCTGAGTTCGAAAGAGAGCAAATCAAGGAACGGATGCAATTAGGCAAACTAGGACGTGCTAAGTCTGGTAAGTCTATGATGTGGGGCAGAACTTCCTATGGTTATGATTACAAAAAAGAAACAGGTTCCCTGATTATAAACCCAGCACAGTCGCTAGTGGTTAAGTACATTTTTGAACGATATCTGGCAGGTCGGTCTATTACCAAATTAAGAGATGACTTAAACGAGCGCTACCCAAAAGAAATTAGCTGGAATTACAGAGCTGTCAGAGGGATCCTATCGAACCCTGTCTACTGTGGCTACAATCAGTACAAGGGCCAGCTATTCCCTGGAGAGCATGAGTCCATCATCTCAGAATACGTGTACAAGAGGACGCAAGAGGAGCTAAAAATCAGACAGAGGACTGCAGCAGAGAAGACTAACCCTAGACCGTTTCAGGCTAAGTATATGCTGTCAGGGATGGCTCAGTGTGGTTATTGTCACGCACCTCTCAAGTTAATAATGGGCGGTATCCGTAAAGACGGTACTAGGTTTATCAGATACGAATGCTACCAACGGCATCCTAGGAAGACAACTGGGGTTACCGTCTATAACAACAATCAAAAATGCCACTCTGGAGCTTATGACAAGGACGAATTAGAGAAATATGTCATTACAGAAATAAGCAAGCTACAGCATGACCAGAGTTATATCGAGCAACTATTTAGTACCCAATCAAGCGCTATAGATCGTGATAGCTATCAGAAACAAATTGATGAGCTAACTAAGAAACTGAGCAGGCTGAATGACTTGTATATTGATGATCGCATCACCTTGGATGAACTACAAAAAAGGTCCTCAGAATTTATGACGATGAGGACGGCACTTGAGGAAGAGCTAAAAAATGACCCAGAAAAACAAAGTCAGGAACGAAGAAATAATATAAAACAGGTACTGGACTGTGAGGATATCGCAAGCATTGATTATGATGGCCAAAAGGCCATTGCTAGGGCGTTGATTGATAAGGTCCAAGTGACATCTGAGCGGATTGTCATAAATTGGAGAATATAAAGAATTTTACTATCCTTCATTTCAATTAGAGTAAAAGCTTTTACCTTGAGTGTACGCAATGATTTCATAAAGGAACCTCCAAATTCTCATAAATTGGCAGCAACATGGCTGCATAGAGCAAAACAATCATAAGAGCAACAAAGACAAAGACCAGTGGTTGGACGACATTCATGGCCTTGTTCAAACGATGGAAAAAGCCTGCCCAGGTCTTGTCTGCATAGATTTCCAACTCACTACCGAGCTTGGACTTGGCCTCCCCATATTCAATCATGAGGGCCAGCTCTCGTTTAAAGAAAGGATAGGTCTGAATATGGTCAGAAAAAGACCTGCCACGAGCCAACGCCACTTCTAAATCCTGTCCAATCTCTCGAAAGAGACGGGAACGTTGCCCCTGCATCACAGGAAAAATTTGATTCAGCTCCAACCCTTGGGCAATCATACTTCCCCATTCTCGAGCATAAAAAGCTGTCAGATAATCCTGTAAGAAGGGGCGAAGAAAAGGAAGTCTAGCCAAACATGAAACCAGGGCCAGCCGCTTGGCACGACGGCCTAGGAAGAGGAGAATCAAAACTCCAATCGTCAACACCACACTCCCTAACAAAACATACTGGGGAAAGACACTGATCAGTCGTGTCGCCCCATTTTGACTCTCCAACTGAGGCAAGAGATAGTTTTTCAGCCCCAGCATAATCAAGATCAAAAATCCCAGCAAGAGCACAGGATAGGTCGCCACCTCAACTAGTTTCTTTCGAACCTGGGTCAGATTTTCCAGGTAGCTACGGATTTTTTCCAAACTTAAGGTAACATTTCCATGCTGCTCTGCCAGTGCTAATTGAGTCGTTACCTGATCGGAGAAGCCTAAATCAGAGAGAATGGCTGACAGAGGCTTTCCGTTGGCCAGTCCGACCTGCATTCTTTCAACAAAATTGGCCTCTACCAATTGACTGCGCCGAAGAAAGTCGATGACCTCAGATAGATGAAAGCTACTACTGTAAAGATTGTGAAAGAGCTCAATGACATGCTCTTGCTTAGCAATCGATAATTTTTTCGGCTTGCGCCTGATCCAGCTCAATATGTCCCGCTTCATAAAGCGCATCCATTTGCTGGTTCCACTTTTGACTGGAGTGGTTTTGGTGATCATGGATGGCAAAGTCAGTGACACCTCCTCCCTTTATCAAACGCTGGTAACATATCCCTTGAAGGACAATCCGTAACTCCTCCTCACTCACCCCCAACTCCAATAGACGTTCATAGACCCCAGGAATGCTCTTGGCATGGATGGTAGAAAAGACCGTCACACCTGTCAGACTAGCCCGAATAACTGCGCGAGCTGTCTCCGTGTCACGGATTTCTCCGATGAGGAGGAGATCTGGGCGATGACGCAAAGACAGTTTAATCAAGCTATCATAGGTCATGCCAATCGCTTCATTGAGTTGCAGTTGCAGCATCTCTTCCTGCTTAATTTCTACCGGATCTTCAATTGACATGACTTGTTGCCCCGAAAATTTTTTCTTGGCTAGGGCATGCATCAGTGTCGTCTTCCCCGATCCGACTGGACCCGCAAATAAGTAGAGCCCCCGCTTACTCACCTTCTCTTCAAGCTCTTGAAGTTGGTCGAACCAGAAACGGAGCTCCCGATCCTCATTGTGGAGCAGGCGAATGACCAAACTCTCATACCCCCTATAGTCTCCCACAGTAGACAAACGTAAGGACAAGACCTTATCCCCTAGAGAATAGTCACAGGAGCCCAATTGACTCCGGCGCCTTTCCCCCACATTCATCCCTGCCATAAACTTAAAATGGCTGACGACCGCTACCATTTGTTCTTGTGAATAGGTCTCGATAAAGCGTCGCTCATCCTCAACCCTTAAAAAGAGCTGATAGTCTGACGATCGAGGAACAAAATAAATATCCTGAGCTTCGGCATTCGATGCCATTCGAATTATGGATTGTGCAATTTCTTGAACCATATTTCCTCCTTTCACTATATAATTCGCAAATAATTGGCCAACTAACGCTGAATTTAGAAAAAAGAGCAAAAAAAAAGAAACTCAACTGCATATTGAATTTCTCTTCCTATAGATTATTGGTCTCGTAGCCTAGCTTACAAGAGCGATGCGCCGTGTGGGCATTCTCTTTTTCGTAACCTGGACGGCGCTTGCTCCTCGGAATCTTCTGATCGTTTTCTAGCAAGGCGACTGAATGATATTGTTGCACATATTCCGCACATTCTTCACACCAGCGCTGATCCTCAGGATCCCAAAAAATCGTCATTAAATCACTTCTACTTTTAAATAATGGAGATTGCTCTCTTAAAAGTAACCATTGGCGTTTGTAATATTTGAGGGCTTCATAATAGTCATCAAAACTCTGACTAGTAACAATGTCCTTCTCCCAATCTTCTAAAAACCACCAGGGTTCGTAATCCCCATACATTTCAATTACTTGATACATATTTCTCTCCGTCCTTTGTATCCAATATTATATATAAAATCCTTTGATAATAAAAGAATTCTGCTTATGAAAGAAAAATACAGTAAATTTCCCGAACATTTTCTCCATTTTCTTTCAAAATATACCCCGACGAAGGAAAGCTAGGCTATTTTTTGACACAAACAAAAAGAAGCCCTACTGATAATCAGTAAAGCTTCTTTTGGGATTAATTTTCTTCCACTACAGTTGCTTCAACCATTTCAGTTGCTTCTTCTGTGACTGGAACTTCTTCGATAATTTCGACTTCATTGACTGCTTGTGGTTCCAAGTTGCGGTAACGAGCCATACCTGTACCAGCAGGAATAATCTTACCAATGATAACATTTTCCTTAAGTCCAAGAAGATGATCTTTCTTACCGCGGATGGCTGCGTCAGTGAGGACACGAGTTGTTTCCTGGAAGGAAGCCGCTGACAAGAAACTATTGGTTTCAAGAGAGGCTTTGGTGATTCCCATAAGGACAGGACGAGCCGTCGCAGGAACCCCACCAGAAATAACCACATCACAGTTGGCATCTGTAAAGTCTGTGATATCCATGAGCGTACCCATGAGAAGGTCTGTATCTCCTGGATCCATAACGCGAACCTTACGGATCATTTGACGCACCATTACCTCGATGTGTTTGTCGCCGATTTCTACCCCTTGGCTACGGTATACTTTTTGTACTTCCGCAAGGAGGTAAGTTTCAACTGACAAGACATCACGAACGGCAAGGAGACGTTTTGGTTGGATAGATCCTTCTGTAAGAGCCGCACCACGAGAGACTTGATCTCCCACTTCGACTTTCATGCGGGCTGTGTAAGGGACAACGTATTCTCCCTCTCCAGTCGCACCACGAACAAAGACTTTCTTGGTACGTGTAGAAGCATCTTCTTCAATAGCTGTGACTTCCCCTTTGACCTCAGTGATGACCGCTTCCCCTTTCGGATTGCGAGCTTCAAAGATTTCTTGGACACGAGGAAGACCTTGCGTGATATCGGTATTTGAGGCAACCCCACCCGTGTGGAAGGTACGCATTGTAAGCTGTGTACCAGGTTCCCCGATAGATTGGGCAGCGATTGTACCAACTGCTTCACCAACTTCAACCGCATCACCAGTCGCCAAGTTGATACCATAACAGTGACGGCAGACACCATGACGAGTGTTACATGTGAAGACCGAACGGATGGTCACTGCTTCAACACCTGCATTGACGATGTCACGAGCGATATCTTCTGTAATCAAGGTATCTGGACCAACGATGACTTCTCCTGTTTCAGGATGTTTAACAGTTTTCTTGGTATAACGACCTGTCAAACGCTCTTCCAATGGTTCAATCATTTCTTTACCATCTGTAATAGAGGTAATCAGAAGTCCGCGGTCAGTTCCACAGTCATCTTCACGAATGATCACGTCTTGGGCAACGTCAACCAAACGACGAGTCAAGTAACCTGAGTCGGCTGTCTTAAGGGCCGTATCGGTCATACCTTTACGGGCACCGTGAGTTGAGAAGAACATTTCGAGTACTGACAAACCTTCGCGGAAGTTTGAAAGGATTGGCAATTCCATGATACGTCCGTTTGGAGCAGCCATCAGACCACGCATACCGGCAAGCTGTGAGAAGTTTGAGATGTTACCACGGGCTCCAGAGTCCATCATCATAACGATTGGGTTCTTCGGATCTTGGTTATCAATCAGACGTTTTTCCAATTTCTCACGGGCTGCACGCCATTCAGCTGTAACCGCATTGTAGCGCTCATCATCTGTAATCATCCCTTTACGGAACTGTTTGGTGATTTGTTCTACACGCTTGTGAGATTCTTCAATAATTTCAGCCTTGTCTTCAACAACTGGAATATCGGCAATCCCCACTGTCAAACCAGCAAGGGTTGAGTGGTGGTAACCTAAGTCTTTCAAACGGTCCAAGAAAGCAGACGTTTCTGTTGTACGGAAGCGTTTGAAGATTTCCGCGATGATATTTCCAAGGTTTTTCTTCTTGAATGGAACGTTTAATTCCAATTTTTCAATCGCTGCTTTGACATCTTGACCAGGCTCCAAGAAATACTTAGCTGGAACGCCTTCTGTCAAGTTGGCATTATTTGGTTCTTGAAGATATGGAAGTTCTGCAGGCATGATATCGTTAAAGAGGATCTTACCAACAGTTGTCAAGAGAATCTTGTGTTGTTGCGCTTCTGTCCATGGCTTGTTCAAGCTATCCGTCGCAATTCCGACGCGAGTATGCAAGTGAACATAGCCATTGCGAAGGGCCATAACCGCTTCATCACGGTCTTTGAAGACCATGCCTTCGCCTTCACGACCAGCTTCTTCCATAGTGAGGTAGTAGTTCCCCAATACCATATCCTGAGATGGGGTAACGACTGGCTTCCCATCTTTAGGGTTCAAGATATGCTCAGCAGCCAGCATCAAGATACGTGCTTCTGCTTGGGCTTCTTCTGAAAGCGGTACGTGGATGGCCATTTGGTCCCCGTCAAAGTCGGCATTGTAGGCTTCACAGACAAGTGGGTGCAAGCGAAGGGCCTTACCATCAATCAAGACTGGCTCAAAGGCTTGGATACCCAAACGGTGAAGGGTCGGTGCGCGGTTCAAAAGCACTGGGTGTTCTTTGATCACTTCTTCGAGGATATCCCAGATACGTTCATCTCCACGTTCTACCAAGCGTTTAGCCGCTTTAACGTTTTGAACGATATCACGAGCAACGATTTCACGCATAACGAATGGTTTAAAGAGCTCGATTGCCATTTCACGTGGCACACCACATTGGTACATCTTAAGAGTTGGACCAACGGCGATAACGGAACGTCCTGAGAAGTCCACCCGTTTACCGAGCAAGTTTTGACGGAAGCGTCCTTGTTTCCCTTTAAGCATGTGGCTCAATGATTTCAGTGGACGGCTACCTGGTCCTGTGATCGGACGACCACGACGACCGTTATCGATCAAAGCATCAACGGCTTCTTGGAGCATCCGTTTTTCGTTTTGCACGATGATACCAGGGGCATTCAACTCAAGCAAACGCGCCAAGCGGTTGTTCCGGTTGATCACACGACGGTAAAGGTCATTCAAGTCAGAGGCGGCAAAACGGCCACCATCCAATTGAACCATCGGACGAAGATCTGGTGGAATAACAGGAAGGATGTTGAGAACCATCCATTCTGGCTTGTTGCCAGATTTGTAGAAGGCATCTAAGACATCCAAACGGCGAACAGCCTTCACACGTTTTTGACCAGTTGCAGTCTTCAATTCTTCTTTCAAGACAGCAATTTCTGCTTCCAAATCCACTTGTTTCAAGAGGTCTTGGATCGCTTCTGCCCCCATCTTAGCTACAAAAGAACCTGGTCCGTATTCGCGCAAGCGTTCACGGTATTCACGCTCTGTCATGATGGACTTGTGCTCAAGCGGTGTATCTTTTGGATCGATCACCACGTAAGCTGCGAAGTAGATGACTTCTTCAAGGGCACGAGGACTCATGTCCAAGGTCAACCCCATACGAGAAGGGATGCCTTTAAAGTACCAGATGTGTGATACAGGCGCTTTCAATTCGATGTGTCCCATGCGTTCACGACGAACCTTGGCACGTGTTACTTCCACACCACAGCGGTCACAAACGATCCCTTTGTAACGGATCCGTTTGTATTTTCCACACGCACATTCCCAGTCTTTTGTCGGTCCAAAGATGACTTCATCAAAGAGTCCTTCACGTTCTGGTTTCAACGTACGGTAATTGATTGTTTCAGGTTTTTTGACTTCTCCATAAGACCATGAACGGACTTTGCTTGGAGAAGCTAGGGTGATTTGCATACTTTTAAAACGATTTACATCAACCACTATTTCTTACCTTTCTTTATGTTCATTATAGATTGTATGTTCTTCTGCTTTTTGGCGAAGGAGAGAAGGAATTTCCTTCAAGCCTAAAGCTTGGGATAGAGAACCTTCTCAGGTTTTCCATCCTCTTGAACTACATATTAAATTATTCTTCTTTCCCTTCAGCTTCAAAAGCCGCGCGAGCTTCCTTGGCTACTTTTTCACGTGCTTTTTCTAGATCATCTACGTGGATGACATCGTCGTCTTCCCCTTCGTCAAGATCGCGAAGTTCGACTTCTTTGTCATCTTCATCTAGGACACGCATATCCAATCCAAGTGATTGCAATTCTTTCACGAGTACTCGGAAGGACTCTGGTACACCTGGTTTTGGAATTGGTTTTCCTTTGGTAATCGCTTCATAAGCTTTCAAACGTCCGTTGACATCATCTGACTTGTAGGTCAAGATTTCTTGAAGGACATTAGATGCGCCATAAGCCTCAAGGGCCCAAACTTCCATTTCCCCGAAACGTTGTCCACCAAACTGAGCTTTACCTCCGAGTGGTTGTTGGGTAACCATTGAGTATGGTCCGACAGAACGAGCGTGGAGTTTATCATCAACCATGTGGTGAAGCTTGATCATGTACATGACACCGACAGAGACACGGTTGTCAAATGGCTCACCTGTCCGGCCATCGTAAAGAATGGTCTTGGCATCGCTATCCATACCTGCTTCACTAACGGTATCCCAGAGGTCTTCTGAGCTTGCTCCGTCAAAGACTGGTGTTGCGATGTGGATACCCAAGTTACGAGCTGCCATACCAAGGTGAAGTTCCATAACCTGACCGATATTCATACGTGATGGCACCCCAAGTGGGTTCAACATGATATCAACTGGTGTACCGTCTGGAAGGTAAGGCATGTCTTCAACAGGAACAATACGGGATACAACACCTTTGTTTCCGTGACGACCGGCCATCTTATCTCCGACGCGGATCTTGCGTTTTTGTGCGATGTAAACACGAACCAACATGTTGACACCCGATTGCAATTCATCTCCGTTTGCACGCGTAAAGATCTTGACATCACGAACGACACCATCTCCACCGTGAGGTACACGAAGAGAAGTATCACGCACTTCACGAGATTTATCTCCAAAGATAGCGTGGAGGAGACGTTCTTCAGCAGAAAGGTCTTTTTCACCCTTCGGTGTCACCTTACCAACTAAGATATCGCCTTCTTTTACTTCCGCACCGATACGGATAATACCCATTTCGTCAAGGTTTCTGAGAGCATCTTCCCCAACGTTTGGAATTTCACGAGTGATTTCTTCAGGGCCTAACTTAGTGTCGCGCGTTTCTGATTCGAACTCTTCCAAGTGAACAGATGTGTAGACATCTTCTTTCACCAAGCGTTCGCTCATGATAACGGCATCCTCGAAGTTGTAACCTTCCCATGTCATGTAGGCAACGATTGGGTTTTGACCAAGGGCCATTTCCCCTTTTTCCATCGATGGACCGTCTGCGATAAAGTCGCCTTTTTCAACGACATCGCCAACTTTTACAAGGGTACGTTGGTTGTAAGCCGTACCTGAGTTTGAACGACGGAATTTTTGGATATGGTAAACATCAAGAGATCCATCTTCCCGACGAACTTCTACCTTGTCAGCATCGGCATAAGTAACCTTCCCATCATGTTGCGCAATGACTGCAGCTCCTGAGTCATGGGCTGCTTGGTATTCCATACCAGTACCCACGTAAGGCGCTTTTGGATCGATCAATGGCACAGCCTGACGTTGCATGTTGGCACCCATGAGGGCACGGTTGGAGTCATCGTTTTCCAAGAAAGGAATACATGCTGTAGCAACGGCAACTACCTGTTTTGGAGATACGTCCATGTAGTCGACTTGATCAGATGGGAACTCTTGGTTGTTACCACGGTGACGTCCCATAACGATTGGCTCAGCAAAACCACCTTTTTCGTTCAACTTAGAGTTGGACTGGGCTACGATGTACTCATCTTCTTCATCAGCTGTCAACCAAACGATTTCGTTGGTGACCACACCTTTTTCACGGTCTACTTTACGGTATGGCGTTTGGATGAAACCATACTTGTTCAAGTGTCCGTAGGATGACAAGTTGTTGATCAAACCGATGTTTGGTCCTTCAGGTGTTTCAATTGGACACATACGTCCATAGTGGGTATAGTGCACGTCACGGACTTCATATCCAGCGCGGTCACGTGTCAAACCACCAGGCCCTAAGGCAGACAAACGACGTTTGTGAGACAACTCAGAAAGTGGGTTGTGTTGGTCCATGAACTGTGACAATTGAGAAGAACCAAAGAATTCTTTGATTGCTGCAGTTACTGGACGGATGTTAATGATTTGTTGAGGTGTTAATACTTCGTTATCTTGAACAGACATCCGTTCACGAACGTTACGTTCCATCCGTGAAAGCCCAAGACGCACTTGGTTGGCAAGCAATTCACCAACGGCACGAATACGACGGTTTCCAAGGTGGTCGATATCATCCACGCGTCCAAGACCTTCAGCCAAGTTAAGGAAGTAGCTCATCTCAGCAAGGATATCAGCTGGAGTGATGGTACGAACCTTATCATCTGGATTAGTATTGCCGATGATAGTGACAACGCGGTCTGGATCCGTTGGTGCCACAACCTTGAATTTTTGAAGAACGACTGGTTCTGTCAATACTGCTGAATCATTTGGAGTGTAGACAATCTTGTTCAAATCACCGTCCAAATGTTCTGAGATGCTGTCGATGACATCGCGTGTCATCACGGTACCAGCTTCTACAAGGATTTCTCCTGTTTCAGCATCTACCAATGGTTCTGCGATCGTTTGGTTCAACAAACGGTTCTTGATATTGAGTTTCTTGTTGATCTTGTAGCGACCAACTGGGGCCAAGTCATAACGACGTGGGTCAAAGAAACGGGCTACCAACAAGCTACGTGAGCTTTCCGCTGTTTTTGGCTCACCTGGACGAAGACGCTCATAAATTTCTTTAAGAGCTTCATCTGTACGAGAATCCATTGGATTTTTGTGGATATCTTTTTCAATAGTGTTGCGAACTAATTCACTATCCCCAAAGATATCAAAAATCTCGTCATCCCCAGAGAAACCAAGGGCACGAACTAAGGTCGTAAATGGAATCTTACGCGTACGGTCGATACGAGTATAAGCAATATCTTTTGAGTCTGTTTCAAGCTCTAGCCAAGCTCCACGGTTCGGAATAACCGTTGATCCATAGCCAACCTTACCGTTCTTGTCCACCTTATCATTGAAGTATACACCTGGTGAACGTACGAGCTGAGATACGATGATCCGCTCTCCACCATTGATGATGAAGGTTCCCATCTCAGTCATGATTGGGAAATCACCAAAGAAGACTTCTTGAGTTTTGATTTCGCCTGTTTCCTTGTTGACCAAGCGGAAGGTTACAAAGATTGGGGCAGAATAGCTCGCATCATGGATACGTGCTTCTTCCAAGGTATACTTTGGTTCTCTGATTTCATAGCCGACGAATTCCAACTCCATTGTGTCTGTGAAGTTCGAAATTGGCAATACATCTTCGAAAACTTCTTTCAAACCATGATCCAGAAAATCTTTAAATGAATCCGTTTGGATTTCAATCAAATTTGGTAAATCAAGAACTTCTTTGATTCTTGAAAAACTACGACGGGTCCGATGTTTCCCGTATTGAACGTCATGTCCTGCCAAAGTTTTAACTCCTTTTCTATACTAGGATACCAGCTAGGGGAAGTCCCTCTCTGAAGATCCGGTTTCTAGATCGCTTCCGACCACATCAGAATAGTTCTGATCCAGGCGAAACGATGTTATGAAGGGGGTGTGATCTACATCACGTGAGAAGAAAACTCCTCCGTATCATTCATCCTTTTTGGAATCTTTAGAAAGATTAAGTTTGTGTGACAAACTCGGTTTTTTCTAAAAATAGGCACAAAAAGAGCAGCTAAATCGACTTTTATAAAGTTTGATTTAACTGCTGTAAGCTTCTATTTGGACAATATTTCAAATAAAGCGCACGACAAATTACTTGTCCTTATTATATCGTATTTTCACAAAAAACACAAGGTTTTCTCTAGACATGAAAACGATTTTATGGTATTGTCCCTGATAATTTTTATCGATTTTGTCCACTCGATGATGAACTGCTTGGCGTGCTAGAATTGTTTGTCCGGTTGCTATTGCGATTTCCATTGGAAGGATTAGCTGAACCACCTAAGATTCCAGCCCAGGCGCTAGCATAATCACTATCTGATCCACCAATCGCAAAGCGGTAGGTCGTTTGTGGAGCACCATTTTTAGCCCAATAGCTGGTAACCGTCGCACCCGACACATCGATATCACGACCATTGACATTGACACGACCAGGTCGTTGTCCTGTCGATTTGAGAACAGTCGATGAAATGACACTGCTATCTAGGGTGAAGCGATCTTGAACGCCCCAAGCATTTGGATCTGCCTGATAGATGGCATTGGCTAAATAGGCCATGTAGCTTGCGTTGTTGTTGTAACCTGTCAATGGAGCCATAGAAGCATTGTTATCGTGTCCAATCCAGCCACCTAAGGTGAGATTTGGAGTAGACAGCATGAGCCACATATCTCCATTCTCATTGGTAGTTCCGGTTTTCCCGATCCAATCGGCATTAGCAAGGGTTGGGTTGACCTGGCTGATCCGGCTCTTGAAGGTCGTTGTTGCACCGGAGCTGATGACACCTCTTAACAGATCCTGCATGATAGTCGCAGTTGCTGCTGAGTAAACTCGAGTTGGTTTGCTTTCGTGTTGGTAAACAACTTTTCCGTTTTGATCCATGATTTTTTCAATCATGTAGCGTTTTTGGTAATTCCCATTATTGGCAAGGGTTTGATAACCGTTTGTATGTTGGGCGACGCTTACTTCGATCCCGCCTCCCATTGGCAGACTTTCAATGCCGTACTCAGCGATATCGTAGCCCATTTTTTCCATATAGCCAGGTACATCGACACCCTTTTCACGGAGAGTACGATAGGTCCAATAAGCTGGGATATTCCATGAGGTATTGAGGGCCTCTCGGAGGTCCATCATACCAGTTCCTCGGTTATCCACGTGCATAATTGGCTCTCCACTAGAGAAGTTGGTTGGGTAATTGGAGACGATGCTATTGCTTCCCATCAAGCCTTGGTCAATGGCGATTCCATAAGCCAGCAAGGGTTTAATAGTAGAACCTGGAGAACGCTTTGTATCAAAGGCATGGTTATTTTGATTCCCGTCAAAATTCCGTCCCCCAACAAAGCCAAGAATCGCTCCTGTTCGGTTGTCCATAAGGACATTCCCAACTTCTACCGTTCCCGTTCCATCATCCAAGATACCACCATAATTGGCAACTGCTTCTTGCATGGCATTGTAGATAGCTTTGTTGATAGTGGTTTGGACCGTATAGCCACCCTCTCTCAATTCTTTCTTCGCTAACTCTTGATAAGACTTAACCGTTGAATTGTTTTTTAGGTCGTGACTAGAAACGTTGTCTCTCTTGATTAGATACTCATACATAGCATCTTCCGCTTCACTAACAACTTGGAAATACAAGTAGTCGTGTGGTGTCTTCTCGATGCCATTTGAAGGAAGGAAATCCTTGCTTAGATCATATTGACTATATTGGTCGTACTCTTCCTTGCTGATAGCACCCGTCCGGTACATATTGTACAAGACATCCTTGGCACGATCCAAACCTAAAGCTTGATTTTCCGGAGTCTTTAGGCTGCCATCAGAAGCGTAAGGTGAGTAGACAATTGGACTCTGTGGCAAACCAGCAATAAATGCCGCCTGTGGGATGGTCAAGTCTTTGGCAGAAACTCCAAAAATCCCTTGAGCAGCTGCTTCTACTCCCGCGATATTCTGCCCACGGTTGTTTCGACCAAATGGAGACACATTGAGGTAGGTCGTTAAAATTTCATCCTTATCCATTACCCGCTCAAGAGCAAGGGCATCGATAATCTCAGTGGCCTTCCGTGAGAAGGTCGGTGCATCTCCCACAACTTGTTGTTTAATCAACTGTTGGGTCAGAGTCGAACCCCCACTAGAAGAACCGACTCCAGCAACTGAACCCAAGGTGGCCCGGATTACTGCCTTTGGAACGACCCCATTATGGCTATTAAAATTCTCATCCTCTGTAGCAATAACAGCCTTTTTGACATTGTCCGAAATCGCATCCTTTTGAACAGGGATCCGAATCAAGTCACTGTCAATATCAGAAATGATGCTTCCATCTGAGTAGGAAATCTTTGAAACGCTGGAAATATTTCGTACTTGTTGAACCAATTGGGTCGGATCCGGTGTCTCTGTCTCATTAAATAGGCTGGCTGCATAGCCAATCGCAATCCCTGCACCAAACAAGAGACCACCTAAAGCAAACACCAATAGCACATCCCAAAGGAGTTTCATCGTGCGGAGAATCGTTGCCACGAAATCTCCTAGTGACCAGCCCTCCTTGTCTTCCTTCTCATCGACTTCAACAGTCATCTTGGCAAAGAAGTCTTTTATTTTCTTCCCGCACTTTGTAAAAAATTCTCTCATTTGACTCACTCTATTTCTCCTTGTCCTTCCTATTATACCAAATGGACCTCTTTCTTTTCAATTCCTAAAGTTGAGAACACCGTTTCCAACTGGATTTTTTTCGTCCTTTCATTGCTATTTCAAGTCATTATGGTAAAATAGAGAGAAACCATACAGATACTGGACTGTTTTCATCGATCCGGCCAGTAGCTTAGAAAAGGAGAGAACGATGCACATTTTTGATGAGCTAAAAGAACGTGGTTTGATTTTCCAAACGACTGACGAAGATGCTTTGCGTAAAGCCCTAGAAGAAGGACAAGTATCGTATTATACTGGCTACGATCCAACTGCTGATAGTTTGCACCTTGGGCACCTTGTTGCAATCTTGACCAGTCGTCGCTTACAATTGGCAGGCCACAAACCTTATGCGCTTGTCGGTGGTGCGACCGGACTCATTGGAGACCCTTCTTTCAAAGATGCCGAGCGCAGTTTACAAACTAAGGAGACTGTAGACGGTTGGGTCACTTCTATCCAAGGGCAATTGTCACGTTTCTTAGATTTTGAAAATGGGGAAAATAAGGCTGTCATGGTCAATAACTACGACTGGTTTGGCAGCATTAGCTTCATTGACTTCCTTCGCGACATCGGAAAATACTTTACTGTCAACTACATGATGAGCAAGGAGTCTGTGAAGAAGCGTATTGAAACAGGGATTTCTTACACTGAATTTGCTTACCAAATCATGCAAGGCTACGACTTCTTTGTTCTGAACCAAGAACACAATGTAACCCTGCAAATCGGTGGTTCTGACCAGTGGGGAAATATGACTACTGGTACCGAATTGTTGCGTCGGAAGGCTGACAAGACTGGTCACGTCATCACTGTTCCCCTCATTACAGATGCGACTGGTAAGAAATTTGGTAAATCTGAAGGGAATGCGGTCTGGCTCAACCCTGAAAAGACTTCTCCATACGAAATGTACCAATTCTGGATGAATGTCATGGATGCGGATGCTGTGCGCTTCTTGAAGATCTTCACTTTCTTGTCACTGGACGAAATCGAAGAGATCCGCAAACAGTTTGAGGCTGCTCCTCATGAACGCTTGGCTCAAAAGATCTTGGCGCGTGAAGTGGTTACCCTTGTCCACGGTGAAGAAGCTTACAAGGAAGCCCTTAATATCACGGAGCAACTCTTTGCAGGTAATATCAAAAAACTTTCTGTCAAAGAACTCAAACAAGGACTTCGTGGTGTGCCAAACTACCAAGTCCAAGAAGAAGACAACCTCAACATTGTTGAACTTTTGGTAACAGCTGGTGTGATCAACTCCAAACGCCAAGCCCGTGAAGATGTTCAAAATGGAGCTATCTACGTCAACGGCGAACGCATCCAAGAGCTTGACTATGTCTTGAGCGACAGCGATAAATTAGAGAATGAATTGACCGTTATCCGTCGCGGTAAGAAAAAATACTTTGTTTTGACTTATTAAAAAGAAGACCTCTGAAGCTATGACTTTCAGAGGTTTTTTGGTACACTAGATGTATCATGACGATCAAACCAAAATTACAACGATTTCAAACAGCCACTGCTTTTGCCTGTCCCATCTGTCAAGAAGCCCTCGACCTGATCCAACAAAGCTTGGTCTGCACTAACCGCCACTCCTTTGACCTTGCTAAGTTTGGCTATGTGAACTTAGCCCCACAAGTGAAGGCTTCCAAGGACTATGACAAGGAAAATTTTCAAAACCGGCAACTCGTTCTAGAGAACGGTTTTTACGACCATATCCTCACTAGCCTGTCAGAATGTTTGTCTCCACTGGACCATCCAGCCAACATTTTAGATATTGGTTGTGGAGAAGGCTACTATTCGCGCAGCTTACAAGAACGCTATCCAGACCATTCCTTTTACGCCTTTGATTTATCTAAGGAATCGATCCAACTGGCTGCCAAAAGCGACCAGGAATGGAAGGTCAAGTGGTTTGTCGGAGATTTAGCCCGTCTCCCTCTTTTGGACCAGAGCATGAACCTTCTCCTAGATATCTTTTCGCCAGCAAATTATCAGGAATTTAAACGGGTCCTGGCCCCAGACGGTCGACTTATCAAGGTCATCCCAACAGCCGCCCATCTGCAAGAGATTCGTCAGAAGGTGAAGGACCACCTGGATCAGGCCGATTATTCCAATGAGCAGATTATTCAACATTTCTCTGATCATTTTACGATTGAAAACACCATCCATTGCCAGGAAACCTTCGAACTCACACCAGCATTGCGAGAGGCTCTTCTGAGCATGACGCCTCTCCTCTTTCACGTCGATCCAGCTCAAATTGACTGGAACGATCTGACTCAGGTCACCATTTCTGCCACGATTTTGATCGGAAGAAGCAACTAAAAAAACCCTCCATTTTTTAATCAATGGAGGGTATTTTTCATGTTTTCAGATTAGTCACTGTCCTCTACGCCGATTTGTTGACGGTAGGCTTTAGGAGACTTGCCACACAACTTGCGGAATACTTTATAAAAGTAACCGACATTGCTGTAGCCGACCTCATAGCAAATATCTTCAATGCTTTCCGTTGTGGACAACAGCAACTGTTGAGCTGCTTTGATCCTTTGTTTATTCAGGAGTTCCGCAAAGGTGGAATTGGTCTCACGCTTGATCAATTGCCCCAAATAAACAGGATTGATATAAAGGTCTTTACTGATATCCTTGAGCGACAGTTCCTTCCGATAGTCGCGCCCAATCACTTCTAAGACGGTCGCCACATTATTGTTCATCCGATATTGAGAGAAGAAACTCTCTAATTGATTTCGAACGCAGGTAACAAGATCCTCAAAAGTCGTTGTCTCATGAACAGCTTTCACAACTTCTGTCAGGTCATCTCCCTGCAGGTGTTCAAACAAATGAAAGACATCCATAATGAACTGAATAAAGAGTTGCTTGGCTATCGCCACTTTTGGGGTATGGCTTCTCACGGTTTCTTCCAACCAGTTCAACTCCTCCAAAATCTGTTGGATATTTCCCTGAATGATGACACGGTAGATGGGTTCGTAGTAATTAAAGACACCATCTTCTTCCTCCAAAGGGAGATCCCCATAAAACAGACTTCGTTCAACAAGCTCTTTAAATTGTTGAAAATGTTCTTTGTAAGGTGCTTGGAAACGGCGCTGTAGGAAAGCTCTCTCATCCTCATCTGAAAGATAGAGTTGAAGGTTTTTTCCTAAGACCTGATAAGACGAACTGGCAAAGCCTTTCCTCTCCTTATCCACTCCAATCCAGAGTTCTTTTCTCCCCCGGATGGCTTGTTCGAATTCTTCCTCTGACCAGTCTTCATGAAGGAGGCGATTGGCCGTCTCTTGGTCTGGTTTTTTTAGAGTTTGAGATAATTTTTCTAGGATATTTCCTAACTCCACCTTATTGACAGGCTTTAGCAGGTAGTCTGCTACCCGGAGGTTTAAGGCTTTTTTTACATAAGCAAAATCCTGGTAGCCCGACATAATGATATAAGCCGCATGGGGAAGAATGGACTGCATTTGATCAATCATTTCCAGACCAGTTTTTCCTGGCATATTGACATCCGTAATCACGATATCCACTGGATAATCCGCAACATAGGCCAAGGCCTGATCTGCATCCTCTGCTGTGTAAACAACTTCCATGTCCCATTTTTCAAAGGGAATCAGTTTTTTCAACCCCTCCGTAATCATATATTCGTCGTCAACCAATAAGACTTTATACACGATTTTTTCCTCTTAAGCATCCTCGATGGTAATCGTATAGAGGACACCTTTTCCTTTTTCTGATGTAATTTGAATGTGGTAATGATCCCCAAAGTAGAGAAGGAAACGCTCGTGGACATTGACAATCCCAATGGATTGCCGTCCCTTACTCTCTTCTACTTCCTCTCGAGGATCCCTATGACTCAACATTTGTTGGATTCGTTGCAACTGGCTCGGTTCCATTCCTCTCCCATTGTCTTGAACACGAATTTCCATCGCTTCTCCAACACGACGGACTTTGATACTAATGACATTGTCCTTGCGCTTGTGATCAATCCCATGGACAAAGTAATTTTCCACTAATGGCTGGAGAGTAAACTTCGGAATAACCATCTCTTCTAGACCGGGTTCAATTTTAAAGCCATAAGCAATCGATTTTGGATAACGCACCATACAGAGATAGCTGTATTTTCTACAAAATTCCAACTCATTTTCTATGGTCGTTTCTTTCTCCTCTGAAATATTGTTTCGAAGGAGACTACTAAATTCGTAAATAATATCAGCTAATTCTTCTTGATCCTGCATAACTGCATACATGCGAATAAACTCCATGGTATTATACATAAAATGCGGATTAATCTGCGCTTGCAAGGCCTTCAAATTGGCATCTTTTTGGCTCAGTTGTAGCTGATAGATATCACGGATAGACTTGTCCATATTGTCTAACATGGTATTGGTCGTTTCTGCAACTAAAAGGAGCTCCTGCTCTTTGGTATCCACATTGATCCGTCGATCAGAATCCCCCTGGCTGATGGCTTCCATGGTATCTACCAAATCCAACACTTGTTTTTGGTAATTACGGAAAATTCGTTGAAGCAAGAGATACAAGACCAAGACCAGGATTAAGGCGACCGAAATCATCCAGGTAAAACTAAACAAGGCTGTTCGAACCGTGTAAGAGGTCGGAATCCCAACCCAGATTTGATAGCCGTAAGCAGTATCTCGCACAATCCACTGGCTGTGATCTTTAGGGTTGATATCCCCTCTGTGGTAAAAAACCTTGCCCAAGGGATTATAGATTTGGACGGCAACTGGAATCGTGTCTTGAATATTGTCAACGACAGAATCCAATAGCGCTGGATTGATTTTAATATAAGCCAGCCCAATATCCTGGCCAGTCGTCACATCCGTTAAGGAGACTGGGATTGCTTGCGAGCTGGCCTTGTACCGATCCGCTGGAACTTGTTGCCCTCCTTTTTTATTTTTACTGGAGACAAACACAGTCGTATAGTCATTTAACACCAAATCAATTTGATCAATAACATCGTGTTCCAAATACAGAGTTTCAACATTACGGTGCAGCGAAACTTGAATATAATTGGAGAAATAATTATCCAATCGCCAGCTTTCGTATTCAGAAGGCGTCATTGAAAAATACTTGTAAACTCCTTCGAGCTTGGCAGGATTCTCTACCAGACTCTTCCCCCATTGAGAAGATCTCTTATAAATATCCTCTACCTCAGCAGTCAAGCGCGAGGAAATCAACTGAGCAATCCGTTCTGTTTCTGCTTTCTGATTATGCCAATAGACCAAGGATACCGTCACGCCTAAGGTCGTGATGATCCCCACCATGATATAGGCATAGAACTTCAAAAGAGTCGCTAACCATATTTTTTTCATAATTAAGAAACCACTTTAGAGCGAATTGTTTCATAGACTGGTTGAAAAATATCATTGACAAAGAAATGCCACAAGCCCAGTAAAACAAAGAAGAATAAAGCCGGAACGAAATGGGTAACAACCCCTAACAGAAAGGTCCCCAAGAGAAACTTGGTCACTGCACGAATATCCAGAAAAGCACCAATGAAACTCAACTTCAAGCTATTAAGATAGGACAAGTCAAAATGGACTTGAAGCTTGAGATAGACTGCAAAAGTCAGAGGAGCTACCAATAAGAAAATCAAATTGACCAATAAGATAAAAATCTGAAACAGGGACAAGTGGGGCAATTGAACCATCAGATACATGCCATAAATAAGAATAGCTTCGATTAAAAAAAATGTATAGAAAACCTGGTTGGCCCGACGAAAGTTTTCTTTATAAAGCGACCAAGCTTCAGACCAACCATACTGTTTGTAATCAGATCCATGTTCGGCATATAGACTCATAATCGTTGCACTAGCCGGCCCAAATCCAAATAGGATGCCTCCACAAAAGGTTAAAGCCCAAAAGATCCCTGTTGCCAGCATGGCTAAATAGACCCTTGTAAAAATAAATTCAATCATTCTTCCCATAATTTGTCTCCATGTTCATTTGCTGTAGAGGGGAGCTTACGACTTAGTATAGTTTCCCTAGTACAACTGATGATTATACCCTATATTATAGCACATTTCCCCTGATGGTTTCGATTTCAAAATCATCAACAGAAAAGACTTTGAAGCGCGAAGACCTCAAAGTCTTTTGATAGACTTAAGCAAGTAATGTTAGCTTATTTCTTAGAAGCAAGGTACTCATCGTATTGTTTTTGGATTTCATCCAAGACTTTTTGGTAGGCACCTTCTGATTTCAATTTTTCAAGCATCTTAGGAATTTCAACTTCAGGATCTACTGTACCTGTATTGATGGCACTTGTGAATTGGTTCAAAGTGTTTGTAAGGGCAGTGATTTCTGATTTCACGTTTTCAGTGTTGAAGATGAAACCAAGTGCTGGAGATTCTTTTGCAGTTTCCAAGTCTTTCTTAGATTGTGCAATTTGCTCATCCGTTACGTTTTCGTTGATGTAAAGAATCCAGTTGTTACCAGTATTCCATCCAGACATGTGAGTGTTTCCGTTGTAGCCATCCAAGACTTTCACACGGTTTTCTTTACCTTCAACTTTTTCCCAGTTCTTGCCTTCTGGACCATAAACAAGACCGTTCAAGAGTTCTGGATTTGTGTTCAAGAGGTTCAATACTTCCATTGCTTTTTCTTTGTTCTTAGAGTTGTTTGAGATGACAAAGTTTGCAACTTGAGTAGTGTTGTTCTTCTTGTAAAGTTGAGTGAATGGTTTGATCTCGATCTTACGGTTTGCTACACGAGTAAGCAAGCTGTTACCGTAGTCAGCAGGTCCTACTGTTTCTTCACGTACCAACCAAGTATCTTGAGAAAGGTCATATCCAGTGTCGCTTGTAGCTACATCTTTTGGAATGTAGCCAGCTTCATAGTATTTATGAAGAGTCTTCAAGTTTTCAACATAACGTGGAATAGTGTAACGGTCAACGATCTTAGTTGTGTCACCTTGCAAATCGACAACGAATGGAAGTCCATCTACTGCAATGTAATCGAAGTCATCAGAAGGTCCACCGTAGCTCTTGTTCATTGCGAATGGAACAACGTTTGGATCTTTTTCTTTGATCGCTTTCAAGACTGGTTCAAGGGAAGCATAGTCTTTTACGTTTGAGATGTCGATACCATATTTTTCAAGAAGTGGTCCGTTGAAGGCAAAGTTTTGTGAAGATGCAACGTTGGCTGCAACTGGAACCGCATAGATCTTGCCGTTTACAGTATTTCCTTTGATGTAAGCTGGGTCAAGTGCTTCGTAGAGCTCTTTTCCTTCTTTCTTGTACAAGTCTGTCAAGTCAGCGTAGGCGCCTTTTTGAGCGTTGATAACATAGTTGTTTGCGAAAGCAATATCGTAGCTTTCACCAGATGAGATGATAACGTTCATCTTCTTGTCGTAGTCGCCCCAACCAAGGTATTGGATGTCTAATTTAACGCCAGCTTTTTCTTCGATGATCTTGTTCGCATTTTCTAACAAGGTATCCAAGTTATCCGGTTTGTCACCGATTTGGTACATTTTGATAACTGTTTTACCGTCTTCACTCTTAGAAGATTTTTGGTTATCACCTGTCAAGTTACCACAAGCAGCAAGAGTTGCTCCAAGTGTGAGAACGCTAGCAGAAGCTAAAGCATATTTTTTCCAATTTTTCATGAGAAAAACTCCTTTTTTATTTTTCTTTATTAACATTGTGAAGGGTGGGTGAGAAAGGTTCGATTACTCTTTCACACCACCGATGGTCAATCCTTTTACAAAGTAACGTTGGAAGAATGGATAGAGGATAGCGATTGGAACTGTTGCCACCACCACCATGGCCATCCGTCCAGTTTCCTTAGGAAGGGATTGGACCGCACCAGCGATTTGGCTAGAAGCACCGACGGATTTAGAGATGTAATCCATATTATTTTGGATTTGCATCAGCAAGTATTGAAGGGGATAGAGGTTTTCACTCTTGATGTAGAGGAGGGCGTTGAACCAGTCATTCCAGAAGCCGAGGGCTGTAAAGAGACTGATGGTCGCAATCCCTGGGAGAGAAAGTGGCAAACAGATCTGGAAGAAGATCCGTGTCTCACTGGCTCCATCTATCCGAGCAGACTCAAGAATGGCTTCTGGGATCGTCCGTTTGAAGAAGGTTCGCATCAAGATTATATTGAAGGGACTCAATAACATCGGAATGATGAGGGCTCCAACTGTATCTCCTAAATGAAGCAATTGAGTGGTAACAATGTAACCTGGTACCATCCCTGCGCTAAAGAGCATACTCAAGAGGGCAAAGACAGTAAAGAAATTTCTGTACTTAAAGGTTCTACGAGAGATCGCGTAGGCATAGGTCGTTGTAATAAAGACATTACATGCTGTCCCTACAATCGTTACAAACAAGGTAATGAAGAGGGCTTGAAGAATCTTATCCTTAAATTGAACGAGGAAAAGATAGCCATCTGCACCGAATTTAGCAGGCCAAAATTGGAAGCCGTGAATTGCCAAACTTTGTTCATCTGTCAAGGAAATCATGACAACGAAGATGAAGGGCAAGATACAGGATAGAGCAACCAAGCCGACGATGCTACTAAAGAAGATGTCTGCTTTCTTACTGAAGGAGTGGATCCCAACATTATCAACTTTTTCTTTTTTAATTTTTGATTTTGCCATGGTATCCTCCTTTCTAGAAGAGCGCTGCATTCTTATCAATCCGACGTGCTACAATATTAGAAAGTAAAACGAGAATCAATCCGACAACTGATTGGTAAAGACCAGCCGCTGCGGCCATCGCAATATCTCCTGATTTAGCAAGTCCGTTGTAGACATAGACATCAATTACGTTTGTCACACTATAAAGGGCACCTGAGTTATGTGGGATTTGGTAGAACAATCCAAAGTCAGCACGGAAGATATTTCCGATGGCAAGAATGGTCAAGACCGTAATCAAGGAAGCCAACTGAGGAATGGTAATGTGGCGGATTCGCTGCCACTTAGATGCTCCATCCACTGTTGCGGCCTCGTAGAAGGTTGGGTCAATCCCCATGATGGTTGCATAGTACATAACACTGCTATAACCAAAGCCTTTCCAGATTCCTAAGAATAGGAGAAGCGCTGGCCAAATGGCAACCTCTGTATAGAAGTTGATTCCTTTCATCCCAAGTGATGTTAAGATATGGTTAATCAAGCCTTTATCGACGTTTAAGAAGGCATCTGTAAAGAAGCTGATGATAACCCATGACAAGAAATAGGGGAACAACATTGATGTTTGAAACACTTTAACCAACCGTTTGGAACGCATCTCACTAAAGATAATGGCAATCCCAACAGAAACAATCAAGCCCAAGAAAATAAAGGCTAGGTTGTAAAGGACGGTATTTCTTGTAATGATATAAGCATCTTTAGAACTAAAGAGGAATTTGAAGTTATCAAATCCTACCCACTTACTCTTCATTACACTATCAATAAATCCCTCTCCGGTGATATGATAGTCTTTAAATGCGACAACGTTTCCCAAAACAGGTATGTAGAAGAATAAAATCAACCACGCTGCACCTGGTAAAACCATCAAGAAGAAAATAAAATTTTCTCTCAAGGTCTTAACAAACTTTTTCATCTGACTCCCCCCTTTGTCATTTTATTTTTGGTAACGTTTACATTTTTTATTATAAAACTCTATGAAAACTTTTTCAAACTCCTAATTATAGAAAAAATTCTACAAATTTATGACATAGCCTTAAAAATGGAGAAAAAAGGAGAAGAAATATCTCCATCGGACATCTTTCTCCTCCTTCAACAGCATTTTCTTTAAAGATACCCTTTTTGAATTAGGTCGTATAAATGGTCGAAGCTGTCGCAATGGTATGCCACTGGTTAGCCGTCGTCGCTGCGAAGTCCTTATCTCCGTAGAAATCATTAAATGGCAAGATGTCTACTTCTAGTTCGTCGATACGAGAGATTTCGCCTGCTAGGTAGTTTTCAATGCGGCTTTCTGCGCGCTTGATCCGTTGCAAGAGGCCTCCCATACGAATATCCACTGTATCCAAGCCAAAGACCTTGTTTTCTTTCAACCATTGGTGGCTAAAGAGCTTGTGGAAATTTTCAATCTCGCTTCTGAGTTTTGGTAATTCTTGTCTGGCGATTGCTTGCAGACCTTCTTTATCGTTTGTTTGGTAGGCCTGCCGAATGCGTCGTCCCACATCCACTTTGCTACTTAAAATCTGGTTCAACTTGGCCTGAGTTTCAAAGAGATAAGCATAGTTTCCAGCTTTTTCTTTGATTTCAGCAAGCGTCTCAGCTGCCTGAGCAAAGTGCGGTTTGTCCTGTTCAGGTGTCATGTGTCTGTCAAGAATCGGACAGAGAACATCCTGATAAAAGACATAGCGGTTGGGATTGATACCACTGAGATTACCTGGCAGGTCTGGCAAAAGGTTAGCTAGGTCAATCTGCATGAAGTCCTCAACTGATAGACCCGTATTGGTCTTGAAGTGAGCAGATAAATGGTCTAGGCCATTGCGGTAGCTGAGTTCTGCCCAGATTTGCAAGCTTGGTAAGATAGAAAATTGGGCAGTTTCCCCACCATTGTCCCCCCAACCCGTTACAATGACTTCTTTGATGTCATTAGCGCGACAGGCTTTGTTGGCCTCCATAGCGATGAGATGGCTGAAATGGTTGTTGGGTGTAAAACCGATCCACTTCCAAGCTCCGCCTGCAAAGGCAATATCTTGGCTAATCTTGTGGTGATTGCGGAAATTGCGGTTGTATTTTTCCTCGCTGTCCTGATAATAATCCCAGTAAACCAAGGTCACACGGTCTTTGAGACGGTCTAGGTAGACACGCGTTTCCTCAGGAATTTCCACATCGCGGTCATACTGGCCATCTGTTGACATGAGTTTAAAGAACATATCGCTCCACATTTGGCAGTGGAAACCATACTTATCGGCGATATCCAGCACGCGCTCCAAGTGTTGACACATGAGGAGACTGCGGTCTACAACGCCGTTCAAAATGAGGTAGCGCCCCAAACCAACCAAGTGAGCTTCGTCCATTCCGATATTGACCTTGCGAGTTTGTAGTTTAGATAACGTCGCAAACATCCCATCAATCAGGTCATAGACTTTTTCTTCGCCGATGAGGAGAATGTCTTCTACATCGCGGAGTTGCTGGACTTCTTTGACACCCCATTTGACAAAGGCTGATAAGTGAGCCAAGGTTTGGATGCATGGGACAAAAGTCATGTCAAACTGTTGGGAGTATGTTTCAATTTCCTGTAACTCTTCAGCAGAATAAGCTCCACGGAAATAACCAAAGTAAGGTTGTCCCTCAATCTGATAGGTGTCCTCCATATATAGCTCAAAGATTGAGTAGCCCATGAGAGCCAAGACTTCAATCATCTGTTTGGCTGATGCGACATTGAGCACGGCATTGCGCGAACAGTCCGCCATATAGGCCAAATCTTCGTAAGCTGCCTGTTCCTCAATCTCTACCTTGTCTCCTTCTGCTAAAGCTGTTGCCAGCACAGACAAGGCGCGGTAAAGTTGATGCGGTTTGCGGTAGGTCAATTGATACTGTCCACTCTCACCCTTGATAGAGATAGAAGCTTGGTCAGACTGAGCAACCGCCACTTCTACATCTGGTAGAGAAATGTGATTTTTTAATACTTCGATAGATTGTGCTTGTTTGGGACTAAGTCCCGTAAAAGTTACCATTGGTTTTCCTCCTGTAACC
Source organism: Streptococcus sp. A12 (assembly GCF_905372335.1). Lineage (GTDB taxonomy): Bacteria > Bacillota > Bacilli > Lactobacillales > Streptococcaceae > Streptococcus. Next base: position 20,085 of record NZ_CAJPOU010000003.1, on the reverse strand, counting down.
AGTTGACAAGGGCACCGTAGAGATTGGCATCTGCCTGGTAGGTGCAGGCTTGAATGACTGGAGCGATGGTATATTCTTCATATCTTTCCACAAAGGTGTCTACTGCTTTTTGAACCCCTTTGATAAAATCAGGGTTCTGACTGATAGAGCCACCTAGACTAATCACATCTGGGTCAATCAGGTACTGGATATTGAGCAGTCCTTGAGCAAGATTACGGTTCATGCGCTCAATGGCTTCCTGGCAAAGGGCATTGCCGGCTGCTGCCTCTTGGTACACCTTGCGGCCGTCCCAGTCAGTCTGACCAGATTTTTCGATGACATAGCGAACCATATTTCCTGTAGAAGCGAGTTGCGACCAGTTGTTGAGCTTTTCTGCCGGCTCGATGGTGGTCATGTAGCCAAACTCACCGCCCAAACCATGACGACCACGGTGTAGCTTGCCATTGATGATCATGGCCCCACCGATCCCTGTCCCAACCACGACACAGGCTGCATTTTCAATCTCAGGATGAGCTAGCAGTTCACTCAGTCCGACACAGTTAGCATCATTTTCTAGATGGACAGGAAGTCGGTGATGAGCAAGAACCTCATACCAAGAAAAACCATGAATGTAAGGAATGGCACTGATTCCTTCAATCACTCCTGTTTCTTGATTAACGGCACCTGGTACACTCATAGCAATTCCACGATAGTCTTGTTCTGACAATCGCTGGTCCAACCAAGCTAGCAACTCTTCCAGAGTCTCTGGAGTCGGAGTGCTGGCCTTATCTAAAATTTTTCCATCAGGTGTGAGACTAGCAAATTTTATGCCGGTCCCTCCGATATCAATGGTTGCAAGGGTCATGGCTTTCACCTGTAAAAAGGAGCGAGTCAGCAATCGATTCTTACTTTGTCGCTCCTCCTTTCTTGTTATGTTTACTTTTTGAAATTAAATTTCTTCTTTTTTGATCAATTCTGTACGAATTTCCTGTGGTGCTAATAGTCCTGAATGGACTGGATATGGGCGTTCCAACAAGTCAAGAATGGTTTGTTGTTTTTCAGATACCCGAACATTTTCTTGGCTCATGTTGTAGTAACGAAGGACGTAGCCTTCTTCATTTTCTGCTACCTTAAAGGCTGTTGGGCAGACTTGTGGCAAGTTCAGTGCTGGATGGTTGAAGAGACTACCTGTTGCTGCGATGCTCCCCTCTTGTTTTGCAACTTGAAGGGCTGTAAATGGCACCTGGAAGGCTTTGGCACGACGGAAGGCCGAGAAACGATCCTGAGCTTGGTGGCATTCTACTGCAAACTCAACTTCGATATCGTGCAAGCACTGGGCTTCTGGAGTTGGGAAATAGCCCCAGTCACCTAGCTCACCTGAAGCACGGAGAAGGGTTACAGCTATGGTGTCGTCTCCAAGGATTTCGTATTCATGCAATCCTTTATTGGCTACGGTCACTCCTTTGATATCATCATACAAGCTGACAAAGGCTTGTTGGTGTTGTGGATTTTCAGGATTTTCCCAAGAAGCTGCTGGTTTATTTGGTCTTGTCACAACTTCATAGATGCTTTCAGAATCATTGCTTGGACGAGTGTTATGAGTTTTCACCAAGAGACGAATGCGGTGATCCTTAGCAGTATTGGTAAAGCGCGTCTTGAAGCGAATTTGCGGATCATCCACAAAGACGGTCATCACTGTTTCCAACGGAATGGTTGTCAGCTCTTCTGACCGTCCTGCTTCTCGGTTCATAAACTCGATAATGCCTCTTTGTTCCGCATCCAATTGTTCATCCGCGCTGACTGGGATGGTCAAGTCATGCTTGAGCAAGATTTTGGCATAGCGAGCATTATTTTCCAAGACCTCATGAGCTTTCAGCTCCGCATAGATGGGTTCTGTTCCTTTTGGTTGGAAGTAAATGTATTCATTGCCAATATCACCGCGGTCTTCGAAGCCAAGGAAGTCCTCATAAGCCTCATTGGTCGTCTTGTCGTAAAGGGTCAAGCCATCATCAATACTGAGGGTTACGAACGGCGTATCGAGAACCCCATTTTGGTAAATCCCATCATGATGGGAAGCTTTTCCTTCCAAGAGCTGGAAGGTGGTCCAAGAAAGAGGCGCTAGGTGAACTGGAACCGTCACGCGCACTTGACGAGCGATATAAGGTTGACGGAATTTATCCTTAGGCAAGGTATAGCCAAAACTTGCCCCCAAGTCTTCAATCAAAGCTTCTACAAGATGACCCTCTAAATCCTCTACATGGTAATCTGGCAAGGTCAAAGCCGCCATTTTCTTGAAGCCTTCTGTCGGGTGCAATTCCTTAAATGGACAAACCGCTACGTCGACAATCGTGCTGACGGTGTCCACCTTATCATGCAAGCCAGTGTTAATAACCGTAAAGAGATGCTCACTCTGAGCTTTTTGAGTCGCGAGTTTCTCTTTCCATTCATTCAGAAGGTTGGTCTTAACAAAGTTTCCGACTTGATTGACCTTGGCAAAACGAACTTCCATTTCACGGTGAACTTCGTCAATACTACAACCACAGATACTATCGTGTGGCGCATTTTGTAAGAGCGTCTTCCAGGCATAGGTCAATTGATCCTTGTGATTGTGGCCACCTGTAAGGATGGTCAAAGGTTCCACCACTTGCTCTAGCAAATTGCTGTTTTCTTGAAAGGCTTGTTTGAGGTAAACGCGTGAAGAAGAGGTATTGGCAAGAGTGTACCAACCATCGGTTTCCTGACTGGTCAATTCTCCCGTAACCGTTGATAATTGTTCAGGAAGCGCACTTTCCACTGCTTGCACATAGTCATCAAAGGAACTATGGATAAAGGTCACGTCAGGGAAGAGCTCATTGGCCACGCGAATAGCTTCACTCAAGTTCCGTTGAACCGGTTGGTGGTCGCAACCGTTCATCATCAACCATTGGTTGGTCGATGCATAGTCACGAACGTCTGCCAATTTTTGTTTCCAGAAAGCCAAAGCTTCATCTTTATCCACTGGAATTTCATTCCCATTACTGTACCAGTTAGCAAATAGAATGCCGAGTACACGGCTACCATCCGCCCCTTGCCAGTACATTTCAGAAAATTGAGAGGTAAACTGCTCATCTTCGAGAACTTGGTTGTCAAATCCGATCGGCTTCACTCCACGCCCAAAGGCTGCTACGTGAATGCCTGATTTTTGAAGAATTTGAGGAGCTTGCCCCATATTTCCAAAGGTATCTGGGAAGTAACCAATCTGAGTTGATTTGCCCCATTTAGCACATTCAGCTTGTCCAATCAAGGTATTACGTACATTAGCTTCACTGGATATTAAGTAATCATCCTGCAAGATGTAGAAAGGTCCAATCTTGAGTTTTCCTTCGTCAATATAACGCTGCACCTTGTCACGGTTTTCAGGGCGAATTTCTAAATAGTCATCAAGGACAATGGTTTGTCCATCCAAATGGAAGCTCTTGAATTCAGAGTCATTTTCAAAGAGTTCAAAGAGATTGTCAAAGAGTTCCACCAATTGCATCCGGTGACTTTCAAACGGTAAATACCACTCACGATCCCAGTGGCTGTGAGAGATGATATGTACAACAACATTTTCCATGAGTAAAACCTCATTCTAACTTAAATTTAAAGATCTATTTGTGATTCTTTACAAGAATCTGTCGAGCGAAAGCTCATTAGCGGATATCCAAGTAATCCAAGACTAATTCGCAGAACATCATGTTGGCCCAAGAGAACCATTCACGCGAATATTTGGTTGGATCATCCACGTGGAAACTTTCGTGCATGACACCTGTTCCACCATCGCAGGCAACCAACTGGTCTAGCAAGAATTTCTTTTCTGCCTTATCCGTCGTTGTCAATCCTTGAATAGATAGAGCAATCGGCCAGATATAGCGGTAGAAGGTATGTGAACTTCCGAGTCCACTTGCGTATTCTCCTTGGTAGAAATATGGATTTTCAGGACTCAGAATAGTGCGACGAGTAGCTTGGTAGACCTCATCGTCGATCGCGCAGTAGCCAAGATAAGGAGCCGCCAACAAACTTGGTACGTTAGGATCATCCATGATGCTAGCATTTCCTAGACCGTCTACCTCAAAGGCATAAATTTTTTCACCCTTGCTGTTAGTAGTGTAGGCATAGTTTTCGATCCCTTCTTGAATCTCCGCTTGGAGGCGTTTGGCATCTGCAATGATACTCTCACTATCAGCTAGATTCAATGCTACAAAGATTTCTTGGACATAACCCAAAACAACTACTGCAAACATATTTGACGGAATCAAGTAGCTATACTGACAGCAGTCATCGCTTGGACGGAAAGCTGACCAGGTCATTCCTGTCACAGCAAAATCTGGCCCAAAGCCGTCATTTACCAAGGTATCTTCCTTACGATCGGTATCACGGACGAAACGGTATGGTGAGTTATTGTGGTCTTGCTCCACTGTCCAGAGATGAAGGATTTCCTTGGTCGCTGTGACAAAGGTTTCATCAAATTGGCTAGTCTCACCAGTTTCCTTCCACAGGAGGTAAGCCAATTGCAAGGGATAGCAAAGCGAGTCCACTTCATACTTACGTTCCCAAATCCAGCCATTCAAATCGGTGTGGTCAGTCTCGTGGTGGCCTTTCCAGTTCTCCTCAATATTAAAAGAGTTAGCATAGGGATCCTTGAGGATCAAGGTCATCTGGCGCTTGACCAAACCAGCAATGGTCTGGCGCAAACGAGGGTCTCTTTTTGCCACATGAAGATAGGGCCTCAATTGAGCCGTTGAGTCACGCAACCACATAGCTGGGATGTCCCCTGTTAAAACAAAGGTTGAACCGTCTTCTAAAATTTCAACTGTATTATCCAAGGTGTCTGTATAGCAACGTTCAAAGACATCCACCCACTCCGGGTACTCCTTGGCACGTTCTGCTACTTGGTTCAGCCATTCTCTGACGATTTCTTTTGAATAAGTCATTCCTTTTCCTCACACGTATCGATTCTTTCCTATTCAGTATAAAAGATTTCAGATGGGAAATACATACGCAAATTATAGCCCTTTTTCTACAAACTTTTCTAGTTTTGAAAAAGGCTTTCCCATTTGAGGGGCTTCTGCTAAAATAAAGAAAGAAAAGGGCTTAAAGGCCCTAGTATGACACAGGAGGTCCCGCATGAAGACCGATATTACTCACATTGATACCCGCTTAGGAACAGACAATCACTCAGCTTATTCTAACGGCAACACCCTCCCTTACACAGGAGTTCCTTTTGGGATGAATTATTTCCTCCCACAGACGACACATGAACAGGGGGCTTGGTTTTTCAACCCCAACCTTCCTATCTTTCAAGGTATTCGCTTGACCCATCAGCCTAGCCCTTGGATTGGAGATTCTTCCTGGTGTCTCCTCACCCCACTAACAGACATTCCGACTCAAGAAGACCTCTATTTCAGACAGAGCAGTTACCGGGTCCAAGAAGCTGTCTTTCAGCCCCATTATTTAGCCCTCACCTCAGAGCGCTATCAAATCCGCACAGAGCTGACCCCCAGCCTCTACGGGGCCATTCTCCGCTTTAGAGGGCCGTCTGCACTTTCACTGGCCATTCATTGCCCAAATGGACTAGCTGAAGTAGAATTCAGAGAAACGAATCTACATTTCCACATCCTAGACCAAAATCATACCGACCAACAAACCTATCCTTTCTATCTTCATGTTGAATTTGACCAATCCATCACTCGCACTCACTGGCTAGGACAGGATTTGATCCTAGAATTTGACAATCCTACCCTAGAAGCTCGATTAGGCACTTCCTTTATCAACCCTGAGTTGGCCAAATCTCACCTTCCTACAGCTAGCTTTGAAAAGATGAAAGAAAAAGCGGGCTGCAAGTGGCAAGAGCTAATGGACCGATTTGACATTTTAGATACGGGCGGAGAGGATCGAACCTTTTTCGATCACTGTCTCTACCGTAGTCTGCTCTTTCCTCAGACTTGTTATGAAGTGACCCCTGAGGGGAAAGCAGTCCATCGCGATTTCGCCCACAACCGCATTCAAGAAGGAAAATACTTCACGAGTTTGGGCTTCTGGGATCTCTTTCGGACCACCTTTCCTCTCTATAGCCTAGTCTATCCCGAGCTTTACCAAGAATTTCTCGAAGGCTTCCTCAGCCATTACCGAGATACCGGTTTCCTCCCTAAATGGCTAGCGCCGGACGAAAGAGGCATGATGCCTGGAACCCTCATTGATGGGGTCATTGCCGATGCCATTCAAAAAGGCCTAGCTCCCGACCTCCACACGGAGCTTTTTGAAGCCATGCTAGTTACAGCTAGGAAGGAAGACCCAAATGGTCATTACGGTCGACGAGGAGCTAAAGAATACAAGGAATTAGGCTATCTATCCACTGACTATCACGAAAACGTGAGTCACACCATTGACTTCTCCTATAGCGATTTTTGTATCGCCCAAACTGCCCAGCTACTTGGCAAGGAAGAGTTGGCTAAAGAATATACCCAATCTAGTCTTTCCTATCGAACCCTCTTTGATCCAGAAACAGGTTATATCCGGGCCAAAGATAAGAAGGGCCATTTCAGACCAGACTTCTCGCCCATCAGTTGGGGACGCGACTATGCAGAGTGCTCTGCCATTCAGGCAACCTTAGGCGCCCTTCACGACATCGAGGGCCTCAAGCAACTCTTTGGAGGAGAAAAAGGCTTCAGCCATTACTTAACTCGACTAGCCACTCAAGCGCCGCATTATGAAGTGACGGGCTATGGCTACGAAATTCATGAAATGAGTGAGATGGCCCAAGCTCCTTTTGGACAAATTGCCATTTCAAACCAACCGAGTTTTCACATCCCCTATCTCTTCCGCTATAGCCAACACCCGGAATACACTAGCATCCTGATTCAAGCCCTTCGCAAGGAAGCCTTCCAGCCAAGCTTCAAAGCTTATCCAGGAGATGAGGATAATGGCAGCCTATCCTCCTGGTATATCTGGTCGGTTTTAGGACTCTATCCGACTTGTCCAGGCAAGCCAGTCTATGACCTAGGGATTCCCCTCTTCAAACACTTGCGCCTTTACCTCCCTCAAGAGAAAAAATGGCTAAATATCCATAGCACAGCCCACACAGCCCAGGCACACTTCCTTCAAGATGTTTCCCTTGATAGAAAAAGAATCGACAGAGTGAGCCACCAAGAGCTCTTGAAAGCGGAGAAGTTAGACTTCTATCTTTCTTGGCTCCCTAAAATCTAAAAAAGAATGAAGAGTAGGACACTCTTCATTCTTTTTCATTACACATATACTAGCTAATCCCCAACCTTATAGAGAAAAGAACCTTGTTCCGTAAAACTGTACATTCCAGTTCCGGTCCAGAGACGATCCTTGCTGGCATCAGAATCATCATGGAAGATGACTTCTCCATTTTCGTCCGTTTGGTCATCAATCGTAAGCCCAGCAGGAATGAATTCCATCAAAAATCCTCCTGTGATTCCTCCGTAGACTCCTCCTGAAACAGTTCCATAGTCTGTCAAGGAAAGATCATAAGACTCATATTCGTTAGAGACCAAACCATTTTGATCAAAGACGAGTTTATTCCCCTTATCATCTTGCCAGACACCAGCTACGCTACTATAATCCCCTTGAGCGATTGCTTCAATATCCATCTTTGTTTTCTCTTTCTTATCACTCGAATTCTCAGCTTTCTTAGTTTCACTAGTAGCTGAGCTATCCTTCGATTGACGAACTGTACTTTCTTTACTTTCAGATCCTGTCTCCTGCTTTTTATCACCACAGGCTCCAAGGAAAAACAGTAGAGCAGAAAGCAACAATAGCAAACGATACTTTTTCATCATGAATCTCCCCACATTCAATCTATTCTATAAGCCTAATTTTATCCTTTTTCTAGCAATTTGACAAGTTTCTGTTACTATCAAAAAAGGAACCAACTGGTTCCTTCTCTATTTGATTAGTGGGCCAACATTTCCTGCGCAATTTCGAATCCGGATAAGTCACTTGGGTAGTAAGTAGGCCAATTTTCCAATTCCTTATAAAGTGCCTCTTGGCTTTCCCCACCGAAGAAAATATGGAAGTGAGTTGCCTTATTAGGAGCAATTTGGTGGTCACTGAATTGAACATACTTGAATTCACCCGCATTCGGATCAGTTGCTTCGAAGAGATACCGCACTCCACGATTCCCTTTTGTATAGGTTAGCGTATGCTTCCCAGCATAGCGGTATTCGAACTTCTTCTCTTCGCCATTCTTATAGAAGGTCATGGTTTTGTCTGTAATGACAATCCGGTCGACATCTGTTTTATAACCGGTGGTGTAGTAGGCTTTATACTCTTCAGCTGTTTTGGACTTGGTTAATTTAGATTTGTAGTCAAAGACTTGATCCAAGGTTCCATCTTTTAGATAAGGATACACAGACTGCCAATCACCTACATAATCTGAAAGAGTTCGGTCCTTAATAGCACTGTCTTCAAAGTAGCCATTGGCCACTGTTTTGGTGTCTTCTTCCTCTTCTGGAGCGATCTCTTTTCCGGCTTGAGTCGTTGTTAACTCCAAAGATTTGAGGTTGGCTCCCATGATAGAGATGTAGTCTTCACCATCTTTCATCTGCTCATCTGTCAAGCTCTCTAATGGATTCAAAACAGCTAAATCCACACCGGTTTCAGCAGACAAGGTTTTCGATAAGGATTTAGAAGCATTTTCTTCAAAGTAGATGACCTTGATGTCATTCTTCTTGATGTACTCTGTCAATTCACTCAAGCGAGTCGCAGACGGTTCACTATCTGGTGACAAACCTGAAATAGAAACTTGATTCAAGCCATAGTCCAGGGCCAAATAACGGAAAGCTGCGTGTTGAGTGACAAAATTTTTCTGTTTCGCTTCAGATAAGCTTTTCGTATAGCTGTCATCCAATTTTTTCAACTTGGCAATATAGGTATCCGCATTAGCGGTAAAGCTAGCCTTTTTATCTGGGTACTGTTTCACCAGTTGATCACGAATCGTTTCCACCATTTTAATAGCTCTCTGTGGAGAAAGCCAGACATGAGGATCGTAGTCATGATGGTGTTCTTCCCCTCCCTCATGGTCATGCTCTTCTTCACCACCTGGTAAAAGCAGCATATTTTCCGTCGCTTTGATAACCTTGGTTTTCTTGCCATCCATTGATTTCAACAACTGAGGCACCCACGTTTCCATGTTCTCATTCTCATAGACAAAGACATCTGACTCTTGGATTTTTGCGCGACCCTTGGCGGACAATTCAAAATCATGGGGTTCCGAACCAGACCCGATCAAGAGCTCCACATCTCCCTCGTCTCCGATGACTTGCTTAGTAAATTCATAGACAGGATAGAAAGTAGTCATGACTTTCAATTTCCCTGACTGATTTTGACCACCACTACAAGCTACTAACAGAAGACTACAAAAGGCTAATACCAGCCATGCAAGTTTTTTCATAAGATCACCTATTTTCTAAATTTAACAAAAAGATTTGAGAGCAAAAAGAAGGATACAAATAAGAGGGTAATGGTCGCACTAACCGGTGTATCCGGGTAATAAGAAAGAATGAGACCACTGACCATCCCTACAAAACCAATGACCACTGCCAACAGCATGACTGAACGGAATGTTTTTCCTAGCTTTAAAGCAATACTAGCTGGCAAGACCATGATGGTAGATACCAACAAGGAACCCGCAGCAGGGATCATCAAAGCGATAGCCACACCTGTCACAATATTAAACAAAATAGACATGAGACGCACGGGTAAACCATCTACATAAGCTGTATCCTCGTCAAACGTAAGAATATACATCGGACGAATAAAGAGAACCGTCAAACATAAAACAATCGCCGCTATGACAAACAGAGCTAGCACTTGCTCATCGGTAATGGTCAAGGTAGAACCAAATAGGTACTGGTCCAAACTCATGGAGCTTTTACCGCCACCCTTCATGATCACCAAAGCCAAGGCCAAGCCCGTCGACATGAGAATCGCTGTCCCAATTTCCATAAAATCTTTATAGACTGTGCGTAAGTACTCTAGAAATACAGCCGCTATGATCACCACAATGACTGTAGAAATAGTCGGGGAGAAACCAAGGAAGAGACCAAAAGCAACCCCTGATAGAGAAACGTGACTCAGCGTATCACTCATCAAGCTCTGGCGACGTAAAATCAAAAATACACCTAAGATAGGAGAGAAAAGACTCATAGCAACCATCGCCAACAAGGCCCGTTGCATAAAATCATACTGAAAGAGATTAAGCATGGTCCTCACCTCCATCTTTCTCATGGACATTAAAGCAACGCCATGGAGAATTTTGTTTTCTCACCAGGTGAATATTGCGATCCGCGTAATGGCTTACCTCTTCAGGATCATGCGTAATCATCAAAACAGCCTTCCCATGATGATGGGCACTGTGGTGCATCAATTCATAAAACTCATCCTTACTACCAGCATCCATCCCAGTAGTCGGTTCATCCAAGACAAAAATATCTGGATCAGACGCAAACATTCGTGCAATGACAGCCCGTTGTTTCTGGCCACCGGATAGAGCCCCTAATGGTTTATCACGATGCTCTAACATCCCAACAGCAGATAAACTAGCTAGAATGTGCTCCTCATCGTGATGATTTAACCGACGAAACCAACCCTTACGAGGATACCGCCCTGATTTCACAAACTCATAAACAGAACTGGGAAAGCCAGCATTAAAGCTTGCAATTTGTTGCGGAAGATAGGCAATTCGTAATTTTTTACCAGCTACATTTTCCTTAGCAATTTCAACCGTCCCTACTTTTGGTTTTAAGATGCCAAGACTTGCCTTGATCAAAGTAGATTTGGCGGCGCCATTCTCACCAGTCAGCGTCACAAACTCACCGCTGTCCAAGTAATAATTCACACCTTCTAGTACAGGCTCACGATCATAATAAAACGAAAGATCTTTAACAGTAATATAACGCATTAACGAAGATCCTCCAATAAGCGAGATAAAAACTTAGAAATAACCATTTGTTCTTCTTGAGAAAATTCGCTCAAAACTTGATTATAAACATCCAAAGTATGATCATGATGATGAGAATGTTCCTCAGCAACTGGACGCCCCAAATCTGTTAAACGGTACAAAACAATCCGAGCGTCTTTATCATCCTTCAGAGCTTCCAGCATACCAAAAGAAAGTAGTTGTTTAACAGCTTTGGTAACAGCAGCTTGACTAACATTCAGCAATTTAGCAAGCTCAGAATTGGAATAATTATTCTTTGATAATAACATTAAAATGTGTTCTTGCGTATTGGTTAAAGAAAAACCACTTGTACAAGAACCTATCAATACTTCATGCTGATTCTCAGAAATAAGTAAGATAGAATTCAAAAACTCATCTATCTGATTAGCAATCTTCATAGGAACTTCCTTTCTATTAACCAGTAAATACTTTACCGGTTAATTATAACACAGTAAAGGAAAATAGTCAAAGTATTTTCAGAAAACAATAAAAACAATTTTTAGTAACTGTTAAGTAACTCAGCGTTACAAATTGAACAAATAAAAGAAAAAGACAAGGTCCGAAAACCTTGTCTTTAATACTATACCGGCGGCCGGGGTCGAACCGGCACGTCCTTGCGGACACTGGATTTTGAGTTCTATGAATACACTTTTTAAATCTTATATCCTTGATTTAATAGGGTTTTAGGACTTTTGAATCTTGCAAAATAGACTCATTTTCCAAATTTTAGTAACTTTTTAGTAACGCTCCATACCTTATCGCCCCAAGAGTATCATCAGAGACTAGACGATATGTCCCAATCGGTTATATTCAACTACAGATATTCGAGACAGTTGCATGATTATTTGAAAGGTATGGGAAATTTACACAAATAGATTCCTAGTAATCACTAAAAAGGAAGCTCTGGGAATCAATAGTACCTACGAAGCATAGAACTAAAAGAAAAAAGGGGAGTGAAAATTGGTAACTTAAATTTCACAAAGAAAAGAAGACAGGAACAAAGCTATCAAAGTGAAAAAATAATCATTTTTTTCACTTTACTTTTCTAGTTTCCTCTATTCACCTGTCACCTGCGCTTCAAATCTAATATCTTTGTCTGAAATATTCGTGATTTTTATTTGTTTTGAGTTTGGAAGCTCAAATTCCCAAGATTCTTTAGATTGAAGAACTACACCTTCTTTTGATAAATAGATACTATTATTTGGATCATTTTTTATTATTTTTGTTGGGATATTACTTGATAATGAGTAGGTTTCGCTAATTTCTTGCTTCAAAACATCATAGTTAGTCCCTACAAGGTTCCCTTCTCCCTTCTGCCACCATGAGGTTCTCCCAGATAATTCTAATTTCCCACCAGAAATCCGAGATAGATACAATTTTGGAGAAAATTCCTTTTGTTTTGAGGTAGGAACTTTTAAAACTATGGAATCCCCTGGTTTCAAGGTGTAACTCGCATTTTTGAAATACAAATAAATATAATAGAAAAACACAGTCGCTACAATAGCAACCACTCCAGAACATCCTAGATTCCATTTATTAAGTTGTTTTCTTTTGTTTTTCACACGCACTTCTCCCCCATTCTTCCTCAGCATCTCAGATTGAGACCTGTCACTAGTCTGCTCCAAGATCCTCTCTCCAAATATCCTTGTCGGTCACGTCGCCCCAATTATCTGGGCTAAAGCGACTAGCATATATGGAAGTCCAGTCTGCCAAGACTTTGTGACGGAGTATTTCATCTGCTTCCTTGCGAATCTCATCAACAGTCTTTCCATGCTCCGCTAGAAAGGCTTCTACTTGAGACTGATGATAATATCTCACGCTTTTCTCATCGTGATACCACATATAGCGTTCTAATTGCTGATTGTTGACATCGTACAGGTACTCTACATTTATAGTTGTCTCTGTATTTGGTAGTCTCAAACGCATTTCTATCCCAACTTTCGTCATCTCCTGAAATCCAAAATAAAAATAATAACCTAGAGAATGAATAGTATTTGGTAAATCTACACTTTTATAATCAATAGAATGAATAGAAATTTCTTGAGAATCGTTGTCCACAATTTTTAAACCTTTTAACTTATAAAAAGCTCGACCTTTCCATAGAAACGTATAATTGTGATAATCACTTTCTTCGTAGTATATTTCATCAAAAATATTATGAATTCTCTGATACTTATAGTACTGAAAACCAGAGAAAGATAATAATAGAACCATTAACAACGAAAAAATTACAAATTTTCTCTTCTTCATCCAATCACCTCATATCTGTCAACTCTTGATTCCCTGTTTCAACATTTCGAATGAAATTATAAGTACTTGGGTAATTTTTCTGTAGATAGTCCATACCCTGTTTTTCATTAGGTAATTTAAAACGCAATTGCATTCCTGGTCCGTCCTCATATTTCATTTCATATGGTAGTAATTTTGTAAAAATTTTCTGTTTAATTTCTTCTACTGGCTTATACTCTACAAATTTTTCTGCACGAGTGTATTCGCCTCGTTTCATTTCTGAGTAGTACTCATTTGAAGCCTCAATATAAGATATTTTTTCACTTTTCATTTTTTGGGTGATATTTACCGCATCCAAGTCTGCTTTATAGTCGTCATTCCCAAAGCTAATATCATCACTATCAGTAAGCGTCGCATCACCTAACCAACCTGCAAAATCGTTAACATTCTCGTGTCCAAATTTTGTTAAATCACTTCCTCTGAGTCTATTATTTAAGTTAGATGCTGTGGTAATAGAGAAATGAGCAAAATCTCCTTTTCCAGAAAAGGAAGCATATTTTTCACTCCATTTTTCCTTGAACATCTCGTCGGTCAATTGAACACCATAAACTTTTTCATAGGATAATTTATACGATTCCAAATCATCAGACTTTATTTCATCATAATTTGGATATATTCCTGAGGAAATTTGACTTTGTAATCGAATATTATAACGTAACTTAGTTATTTGTTTATCAGTTAATCCCAAATGTTTTAACAATATTTTTCCATCAAGGGGTAAACCAGTTATATCAGAAGGTGTACCAGCAACATCCATCCAACTGTTATCGCTAATGTAACCTTTAAACTTATCTTCCATTGATTTACCATTCTCATATCCTTCTGAATATATAAAATTCCCTAGTGTTACCAAAAAAAGTTGCTCCCGTTCCGTCTGAGATAAATAAGGGAATTTTTTATCAATCGATGTGGATATGTCAGCGATCAGCTTACTGGTCTCTCTATCAAATCCATACTGTTCTTCTAAATGTTGTACAAATTCATTCTTTTGGCTATATGATAAATACTTATGCGTCTCAATCTTCCGTTCCTTCATTTTATCAAACCAAGCCATATCTACACCATCTACATAGTAGTTACCATTGCTATCCACAATAATCTTACTTAGTTGTGTGGCACCTTGGATGGCTAAGCTAAGAACCTCTAGACTATCACTGAAATATTGAGAAACCTGTAACACAAACCATTCTAACTTCTCAATTTTATCTTTCAGTTCGTCAATCCCCATCTGTAATTGGTATTCCAACTCATGCAAGGCATTATTTTTTGAAAAATGATTTCCCAAATTTCCAGTTCCTAAAGCACCTATTATACTTCGAAGTTTTTCGTTTTCCCTTATCTGCGATTTTACTTCTGCTAATTGATTTTCTCTTGTTTCTTTCTGAATTTTCAAATCATCTAAATCTAACTCTCCAAAACCTGAAATGACAGCATCTGCATTTTTATATGATGATAACTCTGTTTGAATGTCATCGACAGCTGATTGAAGTTTTTTAATCGAAGGAATAATTATCTCTGAAAAGAGATTTTTCCCTGCAGTGTATGCTGCTCCTTGTAATTCACCTGACTCAAGCGCAGAGATTAAATGGTCACTACCACTAGAGAGTCTATCTGTTATCTCATTTGCAATCTCGATATTACTGTTCATCGCTTCAATCAATAAACTTGACTCTGACGAACTATACTTTACTCCCATGGCAATCCATTCCTTTCCTGTATTAGTTTTTCTCTTTGCTTATCTAAATTTTTAAACTGTTTTTCCATTTCCTGAGTAAAGACGTTTAGTTGATTATCCACATACTTTTCAACTTTAAATTCTAACTCTCTAGTTTCTTCAATGAATTTCCTATTTTGTGGAGTTGCTGATAATCTATTCTCTGCATTTCTAGATATACTTCGGAACTCTCCAACGAAATTTTCTAGAGATTGCTCATGTCGCTTTTTTATACTACGTAGATCATCTTCTTCCTGCTCTACTTTCACTATTTGATGAAATAGTCTTTCTCTCTCTTTTTCATTAATATCTCGCATAAATATGTTTAACTCCTCCACCGTTGGGCCTGCTCAACATCTCTTTTCTCTATTTTCTCCGCAATTTGAGGAAATTTATTAGCCTGAATCAAAACAGCCTCGCTAAAATTTCCAACTGCTTCAAGCATTTGATTTGTCACTTTTTTACCATTTTCCATCCCTACAATGCCAGAAGAGTAACTAAACTTTACCTGTTTATTTGCTTTCTCAGACACATCGAGTCCAATTAACTCACTGATGGCTGATTGAGCTTCTATCGTACTAGATTTAATTTTTTCTGACGCCATATTTTTAATTCCATTCTAATAATTATAATTTCCAACTTATTATTTTTTTAGGCATATGCAATATAAAATTAATAGCATTACATTTAGATTATTAATTCATTATATTAAAAGTCACTTTCAATCGGCATTAAAATAATCATAAACCTCTTTAAAAAGGGTATGCAATATTTCTTGCTCTTCTTCATCTAAATTATATTCAGAGACTAGCTCATCCATATAGTCAAATACAGTGAAATGATTTTTTATTCCATTCATAACAATCGCAAATTTCAGATCATTTAGTTCAGTTTTATTAAACTCTTTTAACTTCTTCATATCAATTCTAGTAATTGGATGAGGAATAACATCTAGAGTACTGTAAATTGTTTTTCCTAATAAATAATCTGTCGTTGTATCAAACAACTTCGCTAATTTGACAACGGCTTCTAAATTAGGCTCTAAAGTTCCATTCTCCCAACGAGAATAAGTACCTTGTTGTACACCAATCATATCAGAAACTTGTACTTGAGTTAACTTCTTACTCTTTCTCAGTTCCTTAAGACGATCTCCAAAAGAATCATTATTAAACATTGTATCCTCTTAAATATTCGATTCGGTATATTTTGACTTGACAAAATATTCTAAACGGTATAAAATGGAATTATTCCATAAGGAATATTTATTTTGAGATTAAATATTCCATTGAGAATATTATAGCATAAAAGGAGGTAAAAGCGTATGTAACTAGTAGTCGATTTAAAAAATTTTAATAAAGGAGGTAGGATTCGACAAAATAAAAAATCTTGAAACAAATGTGCCGTTCGTTCCAAGATCAAAACATATTATGTAACAATTATACCACAGAAAACTCTTCAGTTGCACAAGAAAATTTCGGAGGTTTCACAAAAAGATGACCAATAAAGAGTTAGTCAATCAAATTTCTGGCCTAAACTCTACCTCTACTCTTAAAAATTGGATTCAACTGATTAAAGAGATAAGTGGCAAGGAATTTAAGAAAATTAAAGTTCCTATCAGTAGAAATCCCAGAACTCATCAATTAAGTTATACAGTTGCCTATGATTTTACAGACGAAGACCTTAGACAATTTCAAAAGTTAGCTAAACTAAAACTTGAAATAGGTCTAAAAGAGGCTATACAAGCCGTATTTGGGAGTCTAGCAGACAATGAGCATGAATCCCTAAACCAAGTAATAGATGAGCTCTACTATGAACTGAGCGCCTTAAAACAGGAATTTAAGCGAGAAATGCGACTGATAAAAATTGAGAATTCCAACCTAAAAAAGAAAATCCAAGATATTGAAGAGTCGATGCAAACCGGCTTACTAGGGTTTGTTAACAAGAGGTCAAAAAATAGGTTCGGCTAATAGCGAGTTTTCGGCTGAGCCATGAGGCAGAAAGCCGAAAATGAGCGTAGATGCGGACGGACCATTTTTGACCGATAGGGTGTGTAGTAACACCACCCTCTGCAAGTTAGGTGTACCATCGAAAGAATTCAGTATTCCCAAGGGTTTTGGAGATTTTAAGGGTGGCAAAATTAGGCAAAAAGTTGAATCAAAATCTATGGCAAAAAATGAACATTTACGTTCTGTATTTGACTGGATTCAAATTCAGTTTGATAAGACTGAATTTTCGCCAAGAGAAATAATCGAAGACATTCTATTTCTTGACTATGACTTATTTATTGAGAATAAAGGGAGCCTTAAATACTATAACTATGATAGCCAGCTTCATTATGGGAATATCCGTATCTACTATGGAGCGAAAGAGTCGTCCTACATGCTTGTCATGTCAGGACAGGCACTCGAGTTCTATAGAGATATGGTATTAGATCCAAATAGTCTGTCCGAAAGACAGTTTCTGAACAACCTCTACTACAATTACAATCAATTTTCAGTAAGACGAATTGATATTGCAATAGATGATTTTAATGAAATACCCTATTTCACTCCTAATCAGCTTCTAAAGATTTGTCAGAAGAAACGCTTTCTATATGGGAAAAGCACCTACTACAATACCTACGGAGATGAAACAATCGGCCAGACCTTATATTTAAGAAAACCCAATGATGATGAAAGACTTAGAATTTACGATAAACGCTTAGAACGAGCTGAGAAGCTCGGTATCAGCAAGCGGTATATAGAAAATTGGATAAGAACTGAGTTAGAACTTAGGAAAGAAAAAGCTCACTACTTCATTCAAGAATGGTTGCATTCAGAAATAGATCTTCTTAACTTTACCAAGGGATACCTCAAAGAAAAAGTGAAGTTCTATAGTGATAGTCACTTCTCAAAACCTTTGAGATCTTGGGAAAAGTTTTTAGGTCACTCAAAACCTGTCTCTATCATTATTTCAAAACCAAAAACAGAACTAGAACAAAAATTAGAATGGTTTACCTATAAAGGTTCCGGAGCTATTCTAAAAGCGTATAAATTTCTATACGACAATAACTTACTGCATGAGTATGAGAAGACTAACTATCTCGCACTCAACAATATGGAATATCCACCAGATTTAGCAAGTGGACTAATAGAAAGGGCAATTCTTTTTAAAAGAGAAGATTTAATCCCTACAATCAAAGAAAATATCAAAAGGAGAAATTAATTATGGCAAAAATGCTTTCACAAAATGACTGGAATTTTAATAACATTGGAACAAAATTTGAATTGGATGAAGTCATTCCAAAATTTGAAACGGAAGTCCGAGCTGATGCAAACGGAGAAATTATTAAAAACCGAGATGGTAGCGAAAGACGTTTTAATACCGATAAAATCATTGGTTGGAAATACAATGTAACGATCAAGGATGGACAATTCAAAAAGAAATCAACCCAAGTCTCAGTAGACAATCCAGATGCTTTGGTTGATAATGACTATATCCAAGCAATGGATGAAGTACCAGTTACATTTGACAATTTACAAGCTACTATGATTAGCACGACAATGTATTACAAGGCGGATGCTATCCATTTAGTAGATGTAAAACAAAAATAAGTATAAGACAAGGGGAGTTAATCCTCCCCTTACTTAATCTAATTAGAAAAGGAGATCACATGATTAAAACTGTAACAAAAGATGATCTTATCGAACTTGGATTTGCTCCAGGAACTGCAAGAAAGATTATCCATACCGGCAAATTACTATTAGTGAATCGTGGTTTTAACATCTACGATAACAAAAGGATTGGTACAATTCCAGCCAGTGTCGCAGAAGAACTATTAGGAATTGAACTCCAGAAAGAAGCGTAGCTTATGGCTTTACGTAAAAGTAGAGACGGAACTTGGATTGTTGATGTTTCCAATGGTATAAATCCAATATCTCTAAAACAACGTAGAATTGTAAGAAAAGGATTCAAAACTAAAAAAGAAGCATTGGAGGCCGAACAATACTTACGAAGTGTCGAACTTAAAGAAAAAAGTTTCAACTCAAAAATATCAATTGATATCCTTTATGATCTCTTAAAAGAAGAGGATAGAATAAACAACAGAAAACAAAGCTATATAGATACACAAGAAAACAACTATAACAGGCATATAAAAAACTATTTTGAAAAAGTTGATGATGTAGCTAAATTAACTTATGAAGATATCTATCAATTCAGAGAACATCTAAGAGATAAAAATGCTCAAAACTCAGAAAAGAAGCTAAGTCCAAACACTATTAATAAAATTATAATTTTACTAAAGAAAATTCTGGATGTTGGATTAAGAAAGGGATTTTACAAGGAACATCCCGTAGGATTACTGAAAAAATTACCCATAGAAAAAGTAAAATTAAATTTCTGGACAGTAAAAGAATTTAAGCACTTCTTAACACTATTTAGCAACGATGAATACAATATAAAACTACTATTCACAGTTCTATTTTTTACTGGTCTAAGACTCGGAGAAGCTCTTGCTCTAACGTGGAAGGACATAGAGTTTTCTACAAATACAATCCATGTAAGTAAATCAATATACGTTAAAAAAGGTGAAGAACACATTAGTAGTACAAAGACAAAAGCTGGAACCCGAAGAATCATCATGAACACCAAACTAGTGGAGACACTAGAAGAATGGAGGCAAACACAGCATGAAAGATTAAAAGAATTTACAACCAACCTAGATGATCTACAGATATTTCAAAATAGCCCGATTACGATAACTAAAGATTCAATCGAAAAACAATATAAAAAAATATTACAAAGAGATAGTTCTTTAAAAAAAATAAGAATTCATGACTTCAGGCATTCACATGCTTCCATACTAATAAACCAAGGAGAAGATTATCATGTCGTAAAAGAAAGATTAGGACATGCTTCTATAACTACAACAATAGATACATACTCTCATTTGTATCCAAGCAAGCAACAAAAATTAGCGGATAAATTAGATGATTTGTTATAAAACTAGTAATTTTAAGTAACTCAGCGTTACAAATTCAACAAATAAAAGAAAAAGACAAGGTCCGAAAACCTTGTCTTTAATACTATACCGGCGGCCGGGGTCGAACCGGCACGTCCTTGCGGACACTGGATTTTG
>NZ_CAJPOU010000002.1 GCF_905372335.1 Streptococcus sp. A12 | reverse complement strand
AGCAGTGGTTAGATGAGTTGGAACAAGCCATACAGGAAGAAGAGACTCAGGTGAGCTGAGAAATAGGAAAGGGAGCTGTCCGATGCTTCAGAAATTTAAGCGGTTATTTAGTAAAAAATCCCAAAAATCTCAAGAGTGTGAGTCGATCCTTCCCCGCAATCGCTTTGCGGATTTAGATTTTGAGCGAGTATTGAAGTCAGGAACTCATTGTTGTGTTGATGAAGATGGGCACTATGTTGAGGATGGTAAAATCACATTATTTGAATTTTCTATAGACTTTGCAGAATTTGAGTTCATAGGTGATTTCAAAATTGAGGAGGAAGATCAGTTTAAGCAACTATTAGCTCGTTTGAATAGTTTTGACAATGCCATTCAGTCCCATTTGGAAAGCGAGTTGCAACAACCTATCCCTCAGTTTGCCAAGAATCTCGGCTATACTCAGAAGAGGTGGGAGAAAACCTTTTACTTCCATCCTTGGATATTAAGTTTTGATGAAAATCCTCCTAATCTTCGCTATGTTGCCGATTATGTCAATGATGAGTTTACGGTTTATTTTGCTAAAAAACATGGAAGATGGCGGGCGTACTGGGATGCAGAGTGTCAAAAGGTGATTTAAGAAAGCTAGCTCGTATTTTCATAGAGCGCAGTTGTTATGTTAGAAAAGAGCCATTATCATGGAATTATTGGATAGCAGAATAGATTTTACGGGTTGTAAAATTGCCTTGATTTGTGAGGGGCAAATTTTGACCATCTTGCGCGATGATAAGGAGGGTATTCCCTGGCCTAATCTGTGGGAGTTACCGGGCGGTGGTCGTGAAGAGGATGAGACCCCCTTTGAGTGTGTGGCGCGTGAAGTCTATGAAGAATTAAATATCCAACTGTCCAAAGATGACATAGTCTGGTCTCGACTCTACCCCAGTATGCTAGACGAGAACAAGAAATCTGTCTTTTTAGTTGGGAAGTTGACGCAGGAACAGTTCGAAAGTATCATCTTTGGAGACGAGGGACAGGGCTATAAGTTAGTGAGACTTGAAGAGTTTTTGGCGTCAGATCGGGTCGTTCCCCAATTACAAGAACGAGTGAGAGATTATGTGGAGGAAAGTTTATGATAAGACTTGAGAAAGCAGGAGCAGAGGATTTAGAAACCATTATTGCCATTCAAAGAGCCAGTTTTAAGGCAGTCTATGTCAAATACAAAGATGAATATGATCCCTATCTAGAAGATCGCGAGCGAATCAAATGGAAACTAGTCGAGCGTCCCAATAGCTATTACTACTTTGTGAAAGAAAACGAAGAGAAGATTGGTTTTCTACGAATTCAGACCAATGACGAGTTAACGAAAGCTTGGTTGGGAACGGCAGCGATTTTGCCCCAGTATCAAGGGAAAGGTTATGGTTCTGAGGGGCTAAGATTGCTAGAAGAGGAATTTCCAACCATTAAACAGTGGGATTTGTGTACGGTATTACAGGATGCAGGCATGGTCGCCTTTTACGAGAAGAATGGCTACCAACAAACCCATATCGAGCCTGAAAAAGAAGGCATGGATATGGTCTACATGAAAAAATTGATAGAGAAATAGAAAGGATGGTTCAGTTAAATTTCTAAACTGAATCCGCCCTAAACACTGTGCCAAAAAGATAAACTTCTCTTAGACACAAGTATCTTCAGAGAGTTTTCTATTTTGGCTTTGTGTTCTTCGGGCTTGGTATCTTAATGATGGAAACATGGCAAGAGTTAAAGGTTACAGTAAAGCGTGAGGGGGAGGAGCTAGTCTCTAATCTCTTAATCGAGTTAGGTGCCCAAGGGGTTGCAATTGAAGATAGCATGGACTATGTGGGAAATGTCGATCGCTTCGGTGAGATTTTTCCTGATGTCGAGCAACAGGAAGAAATCGAGGTAACGGCCTACTACCCGGAAACGGTTGATGTAGCAGCGATTGAAGCGGATTTGCAGGTGCGTCTTGCAGAATTGACAGATTTTATGGATCTGGGCGAAGTCAAGATTGGCACGACCGCCTTGGCTGAGGAAGACTGGGCCGACAACTGGAAGAAATACTATGAACCAGCTCGTATCACCCATGACTTGACCATCGTGCCGTCATGGACAGACTACGAGGCGACTGCTGGAGAAAAGATTATCAAGCTGGATCCTGGTATGGCCTTTGGAACAGGAACTCACCCGACGACCAAGATGAGCCTCTTTGCCTTAGAGCAGGTCCTTCGTGGTGGGGAAACGGTGCTGGATGTAGGAACTGGTTCAGGTGTTCTTTCTATTGCTAGCTCCCTTCTAGGTGCCAAGGAAATCTTCGCCTATGACTTGGATGATGTGGCGGTTCGCGTCGCTCAGGAAAATATTGAGCTCAATCTTGGCATGGAAAACATTCATGTAGCCCCAGGCGATTTGCTCAAGGGCGTGGAGATTGAGGCAGATGTCATCGTGGCTAACATCTTGGCGGATATCCTGATCCACCTGACGGATGATGCGTATCGTTTGGTCAAGGACGAAGGTTATCTCATCATGAGTGGCATTATCAAGGACAAGTGGGACATGGTGCGTGAGTCGGCTGAGTCAGCTGGATTTTTCCTTGAAATCCACATGATCCAAGGGGAATGGAATGCCTGCGTCTTCAAGAAGACCAAGGATGTCTCCGGTGTGATTGGAGGCTAGCATGCAGCAGTATTTTGTAAAAGGCCTTGCGACCTCACCTGTCACTATCGAGGACAAGGAGACCAGCAAGCACATGTTTCAGGTCATGCGCCTGAAGGAGGATGACGAAGTTACTCTAGTCTTTGATGATGGGATCAAACGTTTGGCACGCGTGGTCAATGTAGAGGCGCGTCAGTTGGAGATAATCGAGGAATTGACTGACAAAGTAGAACTGCCAATCCACGTGGCCATTGCATCAGGTTTTCCCAAGGGAGACAAGCTCGAGTTCATCACTCAAAAAGTAACCGAACTCGGTGCCAGCCAGATTTGGGCCTTCCCTGCCGATTGGTCGGTCGCCAAATGGGATGGCAAAAAATTGGGCAAAAAGGTCGAGAAACTAGAAAAAATCGCCCTTGGAGCAGCAGAGCAAAGCAAGCGTAACTTCGTTCCAAGTATTATCCTTTTTGAGAAAAAGGCAGACTTTCTAGCACAACTGGACCAGTTTGACCGGATTGTGGTGGCTTATGAAGAGTCTGCCAAAGAAGGTGAGGCAGCCGCTCTGATTCAGTCGCTGACAGGATTGGAAGCTGGAAGTAAACTACTCTTTATCTTTGGACCGGAAGGTGGTCTTTCACCTGCGGAAATTGAGTCTTTTGAAGTTAAAGGAGCAATCCTTGCAGGACTTGGCCCTCGTATTCTTCGAGCAGAAACAGCCCCACTCTACGCTCTTAGCGCAGTGAGTGTTGTCACAGAATTAATGAAAAACGCGTGAAGGTAATCTTCACGCGTTAATTTTTTAGAATAGGAAAGAATTACTTGTGTTCTTTCTTACGAGATGGGAGAAGGAAACCGAGTCCAGTCATCACCAATCCGACAAGGGCCATGATAGAAGCTCGTTGGCCAGTTTCTGGCAGGCTTTCTGCTTTGACTACAGATTTAGTAGGTGCAGGCAGTGTGATGCTTTGTTGGTTATGGGCAAGGGTGATGATTTCATCCTGTGCTTGGTTTGTTTGGTTAGGTACCAAGTTAGCTGGATTGTTTTGATCTGCTGGAGTCGTTTTAGGTTCCACATAAACAAAGCGGAATTCTCCAAATCCTTCTTGATTGGATGGTTCAAGATAGACGATATCTCCGTCTTTGCCAACTAGATCTTTAGCTTTGTCAGCAGTTAAGAAGCGGACATCTGCATCCTTGATACTGCTTGTAAAGTGCCAGTTGCCATCTGCACTTGGGTTGATGTTCTTTTCTTCCAAGATGTAGTTGATGATAGCTTGGCGGTTTTCCAATCCAAGGAGTTGGTTCAGGCTAGCATCGCGAACGCCTGGGAATTTTCCGTTTGCCCGGTAGTTGTTGGTTACAACGATAAATTCTTGATCCGCAGTGACTTCCTTACCTTGGTATTTCAAGTTGCGTACACGGCTAGCGTCTGGATTAACTGTTTTTCCTTCGCGGTCGTATTTATT
The DNA here is from genome assembly GCF_905372335.1 of Streptococcus sp. A12. Lineage (GTDB taxonomy): Bacteria > Bacillota > Bacilli > Lactobacillales > Streptococcaceae > Streptococcus. The sequence goes on along the minus strand of NZ_CAJPOU010000002.1, from coordinate 57,453 downwards.
TGGCTGGGTCACGTCGAACTCATAGGTCACCCCGTCAATGACGTCAAAGTTGTAGGTCCGGTAGTTAGGGTTGACAAGCTGTTGAGGCTCTTTACTGGTTGGGTCGATCGTGTTGAATTGTCCAGCAGACATTTCCAACCATTCCTTGAGTTGCGCACCAGTCACCTTGAGGATGGCAGTAACATTATCATAGAGATAAAGGTCAGCGACGTTCTTGATGGCGATTGGGCCAGCTGGGATATCTGTGTAGGCAGTAGCATCTCCACGGGTACCTGCCTTAAATGGCGCAGCAGCAGAGAGGATTGGAAGGTTAACTTCCGGAGTTCCTGCCAATTCCTTCTTAGCATACCAAATTTGAGCGTTGTTTACGATTTGGACAGATGGATCATCCTTCACAAGGGCAAAGTAGCTGGTGATTGGAGCAGAAGTAGTTCCGACTTGTTGGCGGACATATTTGACTGTTCCTTCGTGGGATTCCTTCGCGATCGCTGTAATGCGCTCGTCGGCTGCTTGTGATTTGGTGTCAATCTTGCGGATGGCAGCCTTGCTTCCAACAACAGACCATTTACCGTCTGTGTAGCGAAGGTTGAGATCGATAACTCCGAGGTGGTCTCCGTATTTTCCTGCCATGGTAACCGGTGTACCGTTGATTTTACCGTTTACCCCGTCAACGCCAGCATATTTTTCGTAGAAGCCAGTTCCATTTCCACTTGGGAATTCTGCGTGTGAGTGACCTGTTACGACAGCGTCAACACCTGGGAGGCTAGCGATTTGGTAGCCTTCGTTTTCTTCACCTTTTTCGTACTTGTCATCTCCGATACCAGAGTGAGAAAGAACGAGGACGACATCAGCTCCGGCTTTGCGCATTTGTGGAATGATAGCTTGGATGGCTTCAACGGAGTCATTGACTTTGACCTTGCCTTCGAGATTAGCCTTGTCCCAGCTGAGGATTTGTGGAGGAACGATGCCTGTTACCCCGATATTGACATCGACTGGACGACCGTTTTTGTCGGTATAGGTCTTTTTGATGATCTTGTAGGGATCATAGACAAAAGCGCCAGTATTTGCATCTACAACGTTGGCATTGACGATTGGCATACCAGCAGTTGCGATGACCTTTTTGAGGTAGTCTAGTCCATAGTTGAATTCGTGGTTTCCAAGGGTTCCTGCATCAAAGCCCAATTTTTGAAGAGCTGTATACATCGGATGTTGCTCACCATCTTTGATGGGATTGACGATGGCTTTGTAGGTACCAAGAGGAGTTCCTTGGATAGTATCTCCGTTATCAACGAGGAGGACGTTGCTGTTTTCTTTTTTCGCATCTTCGATCAAGACAGCTGTTTTTGCCAGACCAACGTTTTGTGCTGGTTTGTCTTGGTAGTAGTCATAGTTGACCAAGTTGGTATGAAGGTCCGTTGTCGCAAGGATGCGGACGTCGACTTCTTGCCCCTCAACTGGAGTGTTCGCTTTTGCATCACTGGCGCTATTTTGAGGTGCAGCTGGAGTCGCTTCGGTTGCTGTAGCGGTGGCTTCTCCGCTAGCTGTTGGAGTTGTATTGCTAGCTGTTGCTTCAGCGCTAGTCGCAGGAGAGGCAGGAGTTGCAGCCTCTGTGACAGCAGTTGCTGACGAGTCGGTTGTGCTTGAGCTTGTCGCTTCATCTGCCTGGGCAGTCGTCGTTGCCAAAAAAGCAGCAGCAAGGCTGAATAGGGCAGCCTGTTTACGGAATGATGACATGGTTGTCCTCCTAAATAAAATGATGTCTTTCTATTATATCTTATTTCGTTCAGAATATATTCGTTTTCGTAGGATTTCTATATGATAAATGGATAAAATTTCCTCTAAAAGCCGAAAGAAAGCCAAAAAACCGAAGAAAAAATTTTTTAAGTTCGGGAATTGTGCTTCTTATTTTTGGGGAAGCGAGCTCTTTCTCGGAAAGTCAATCGGACTAGTTTTCATATAGAGTTAAAAGTGATAGAATAGAAGGCAAGAAAGTGGAGAAAACTAGATGCCGAAAGAAGAACCTTTAACAGGGGGCCAGGTTATTGCCCTTACCAAAAAATACTTGTCGGGAGAGGATGTTGCATTTGTAGAAAAAGCTCTCCTTTATGCGGTCGACTGCCATAGTGGGCAATTCCGTAAATCAGGTGAACCCTATATCATCCACCCTATTCAAGTTGCTGGCATTTTGGCAAAATTGAAGTTGGATGCTGTGACCGTTGCCTGTGGTTTTTTGCACGACGTTGTCGAGGATACAGACGCGACCCTAGATGATCTAGAACGCGAATTTGGACATGATGTCCGAGTGATTGTTGATGGAGTGACCAAGCTCGGGAAGGTCAAATACAAGTCCCACGAAGAGCAGTTGGCAGAAAACCATCGCAAGATGCTCATGGCCATGTCTCAGGACATCCGTGTCATCTTGGTCAAGCTAGCAGACCGCCTGCACAACATGCGGACTTTGAAGCATTTGCGCAAGGACAAGCAAGAGAGGATTTCTCAAGAAACCATGGAAATCTATGCGCCACTAGCCCATCGTCTCGGGATTTCCAGCGTCAAGTGGGAATTGGAAGATCTATCCTTCCGTTATCTCAACGAGGTAGAGTTCTACAAGATTTCCCATATGATGAAGGAGAAGCGTCGCGAGCGGGAAGCCTTGGTAGAAGAAGTCGTCCAAAAGATCGAGTCCTATGCAGCGGAACGCCACCTCTACGGGAAAATCTATGGTCGTCCTAAGCATATCTACTCCATCTACCGCAAGATGCAGGATAAGAAGAAGCGCTTTGATGAAATCTATGATTTGATTGCTATTCGCTGTATCCTGGAATCACCAAGTGACGTCTATGCCATGCTGGGCTATATCCACGAGCTCTGGAAGCCTATGCCAGGTCGCTTCAAGGACTACATCGCCAACCGCAAGGCCAATGGTTACCAGTCTATTCATACCACTGTCTACGGTCCAAAAGGTCCTATCGAGTTCCAGATCCGTACCAAGGCAATGCACGAGGTTGCTGAGTACGGGGTTGCAGCCCACTGGGCCTATAAGAAAGGGATCAAGGGCCAAGTCAATAGCAAAGAATCAGCTATTGGGATGAACTGGATCAAGGAGATGATGGAACTCCAAGACCAGGCAGATGATGCCAAGGAATTTGTCGATACGGTCAAAGAAAACTATCTAGCTGAAGAGATTTATGTCTTTACCCCAGATGGAACTGTCCGTTCCCTTCCAAAAGATTCTGGTCCGATCGATTTTGCCTATGAGATCCATACCAAGGTAGGGGAAAAGGCTGTCGGAGCCAAGGTCAATGGCCGGATGGTGCCTCTCAATACCAAGCTACGGACAGGGGATCAGGTGGAGATCATTACCAATGCCAACTCCTTTGGTCCAAGTCGTGACTGGCTCAATATCGTCAAGACCAGCAAGGCGCGTAATAAGATCCGCCAATTCTTTAAGAACCAAGACAAGGAACTCTCGATCAACCGTGGACGAGAGTTGCTCATGGCTCAATTCCATGAGCATGATATGATTGCCAACAAGTTCATGGACAAGAAGCACATGGACAAGGTCTTGCAAAAGACTAGCTACAAGACCGAAGAGGCCCTGTTTGCGGCCATCGGTTTTGGAGAAGTAGGAGCCATCTCCGTCTTTAACCGTTTGACGGAAGAAGAGCGCCGCGAAGAGGAAAAAGCCAAGGCGCGTGCGGAAGCCGAAGAGCTGGTCAAAGGTGGCGAAGTTAAGGTTGAAAACAAAAAAGATACCCTCAAGGTCCGCCATGAAGGTGGCGTGGTCATCCAAGGGGCTTCTGGTCTCTTGATCCGGATTGCTAAGTGTTGCAATCCCGTGCCAGGAGATACAATTGTCGGCTACATTACCAAAGGACGTGGGGTTGCCATTCACCGTCAAGACTGTATGAACCTGCGAGCCCAAGACAACTATGAGCAACGCTTGATTGACGTCGAGTGGGAAGACAACAACACGACCAAGGACTACATCGCCCATATCGATATCTATGGCCTCAACCGTGCAGGCCTTCTTAATGATGTCCTTCAAGTTCTCTCCAACACGGCTAAGATGATCTCAACCGTCAATGCCCAACCAACCAAAGATATGAAATTTGCCAATATCCACATTTCCTTCGGGATTCCAAACCTGTCTATGTTGACAACGGTTGTGGATAAGATTAAGAGTGTGCCGGAGGTGTACTCTGTTAAGCGTACCAACGGCTAATCTTCTGCGAAAATCGACTTCATACTGCGTTAGTTTCGACTGGCCTAACTACAGTTATGCCTGCGTCTCACTGCCTTGCTCTAAAAGCACTTGAACAGCCTTTACTTTTCAGATAGTGTGCCTGTATCTCACCGTCTTGCCTGATGTCGATTTTCTTTGAAGGTAGCAGTGAATGCTCAATAGATTGTTAAAATAGGATAATAAGATGAAATTAGTGATTCAACGGGTCAAAAGGGCCTCAGTTTCTATTGATGGTCAAGTCTATAGTCAGATTCAAGAAGGACTTCTGCTCTTAGTGGGAGTGGGGCCTGAGGATGACCAGAAGGATTTGGAGTATGCGGTGCGCAAGCTCACGCAAATGCGGATCTTCTCGGATGAAGAAGGGAAGATGAACTTATCTGTCAAGGATATTCAAGGGGAGATCCTCTCTGTTTCGCAGTTTACCCTCTTTGCCCAGACAAAAAAAGGCAATCGTCCAGCCTTTATTGGGGCAGCCAATCCAGAGATGGCCAGCCAGCTCTACGATGATTTCAATGATTTGTTAGAAAAGGAAGTCCCTGTCAAACGAGGGATCTTCGCTGCAGATATGGCAATCGAACTTATTAATGATGGTCCGGTGACCATCATCCTCGATACGAAAAATCCATAGAAAAACAAGCCCTTGATTAAAGGGCTTGTTTGAATGTAGACAAATTACTTTTTACTTAGGATAGCTGGATAATTTTTCAAAAAATCCTTATATTACTTTGAGTTGTCGAAGTAAATCCGAAACTTTCCGCCGTGAGAAAAATGCTTGAAACATTGTTTTTTCAAGCACTCGGGAGTTTTGAAACCTTAGGTTCAAAACTAAGTCATGAAACTTCGTATAAGTTCCATGACGTCCGTACTCACCTAAGGAAAGTTTTTAGGAATACTATTTCTTCAATCTGACATGCTCTTAATCAAAGGGCATGTTTTTCTATGTAAAGTTGTTGGGCAATCAGATGATTGATCTGGATGTCTTGGTCATTGATCTGGAGCTGATAGAGGCCAGTGTAATCGTCGTAGCCTTTGAAGAGAATGTCATCTCCAATGGTCAGTTGGATCTGGTCTAAAAAATTCAGCAATTCAAAGCTATCCTGGACTCTTCGCAAACGATAGGTTCCCAGTTCGCTGACATCACTCAAACGGTCCTGGTAAGCCTCGATGAGGAGTTTTCCTTTTGGTGGAATGGTTCCTCCGTGGGGGCAGGTCTTGGGAGTGTCTAACATCTGGTCAAGTTTATCGATAAAGCGGTCGGAGACAGTATGCTCAAGCACCTCAGCCTCTTCATGGACTTCTTCAGTTGTATAGCCCAGTTTTTTGAGCAAGAACACTTCAATCAATCGGTGCTTGCGAAAAAGGTCGGAAACTGTTTGAAGGCCGAGCTCGGTAAGCAGATAGCCGTGGGTCTTATCCTTGATGAGGAGATTCTCCGAGATCATTCGCTTGACCATCTCAGTCACGGCTGGAGGCGAAACCTGCATCCGGGCCGCAATCTCTTTGTTACTAATCTTTTCATGTTGCGTGCCGATTTCATAGATGCACTTGAGGTAATCTTCTTTGTTTGGTGTCATAGGGTCCTCTTTTCTTCGCTCCTTCTAGTATATCAAAAAAAGTGCAAAATGGCTTGGCCAGTGGATAGGAATTGTCTGGGAGGGCGAAAGATGATAGTATAGAAGCATAAACCGAGAACAATATGGAAAGGAGGGGGCAGATGCAAGGACAGGAATTAGAAAAACTGGGCTGGACGACCAGAGGTCTCAGCCACTTTGAAAACCGATTGCAGTCTTGCGAAGATGAAGCAAGAAGGCAAGCTTGTTACCGCTCTGTCTTTGTCTTTGCTAGCCCTCTTTTCCAAGAGATGTGGCAGAGAGAGCTGCAAGGGTTGACGGTAGCTCGTGCCCAGGCCCTCTTAAGAGGGGTCATGCACCTCTGTCTCATGCCACGGGATTTATCGGGGACCTGTGAGGAGACTGCCTTCTTACTGAAGCGGTTCTGGCCAGATTGCCCACCTCATTCACCTTTTTGGTCCTCTTTTTCAAGAGTGGTCCAAGTAGCCTTTGCTCTGGATCCATTAGCTAGCAAAGCAGGAGACCAGCTCATAAAACGCCAGATCCACCAGTTCCGCTATCTGCTCTCTGCCTACCAGACCCAGTGGATTCGGGAGCATTATGCCAAAACTGGACAGACTGATGAAGGGGCGCTACAAGCTTACTTACAGGAGACAAAAGGAATTAAGATCGATGCCTATGCGGCGGCTCGTCTTCACAATAAGGTCTATGTGGATCAAAACGGCCAGCTCGCCTTCCCATCTCGTGCTCAGGCCCAGTTGAATTTTAAGGTCTTGCTCAACTTTCATACTGAGTATATCCTGGATCAGGGTGGCCAGTTTCTCAACGAAGTGGACCCGAATCAGATTTCTGAAAATGGCATTGTCAATGGAGCCAGTTTCAACTATGGCTTAGCCAAGGGCCGGACCCATAAGGACTTGGATATCGATCCCGTCAAACCTTGGGATCCGCCATTTCGTAAGAAAGTCCTCTATCAGCAAGGTGTTCGCTATCTCGCTCCGAAGAATGATCGCAGTATTGAAGGATACTGGAGCCGGAAGGGAACCTTTGCACAAGGAGGCAAGAGCTACAAGCAACAAGTAGCAAAGCGTGTGCGGAGTTTCCTCAGAGGAATCCCACGCTTACGCTGGCGAGTCCTCTTCCAGAATGGACTCAATCGGATTTTATAGTAGTCCTCTTTCGGATTGAAGAAAAAGGCCTCTTAGAAACTCACCTAAGGAAAGTCTCTGAACAGATTTTGTAGATAAAGTAAAAAGAGGTCGTAGACCTCTTTTTACTTTAATCAAGTGCTTTGACGGCTTCGATTGCAGCGTCGTAATTTGGTTCGCTGTTGATGTTGTCGAGGTATTCAACGTATGTGACCTTGTTGTCCGCATTTAGGACCAAGACAGCGCGTGCGAGCAAGTGCCATTCATTGATCAAGAGGCCATAAGCCTTCCCGAAGGAATGGTCGAAGTAGTCTGAGAGCATGATGGCATTTTCGATCCCTTCAGCAGCGCACCATTTACCTTGAGCAAAAGGAAGGTCGACAGAGACCGTCAAGACCACAGTGTCTTCCATGTCAGAGAGGGCCTGGTTGAAGTGACGTGTTTGAGTAGAACAGATACCTGTGTCAATAGAAGGGATCACGCTGAGAACTTTTTTCTTCCCAGCAAAATCAGCCAAAGATTTTTTCTCCAAGTTAGGGGTGGTCAGTGAAAAATCGTGAGCAGTATCGCCAACTTGAAGTTGAGATCCAGTGAAGGTAACAGGGTTTCCTAAAAATGTTGTCATAGCAAAGACTCCTTTTTTCTTTTCATTGTACATCAATGAAGGGGGAAGATCCACTGATTTGTTTGAGAATCTAATCAGTTTGGAATCTTATTTGTTCAAACCTTCTGCGATTTTCTCCAAATTCCATTTCATCATGCTGTAGTAGCTGTCGCCTTCTTCGCCTTCTTTGGCAATTGAGTCAGTAAAGATTTTTGAAAAGATTGGGATATTGGTATCTTTAGACACAGTTTTCATAGGACGTTCATCGACACTGGATTCGACAAAGAGGGACGGTACCTTGGTTTGACGCAATTTCTCTACCAGCGTTTTGATTTGTTCGGGTGTCCCTTCTTCTTCAGTGTTGATTTCCCAGATATAGGCAGATGGGACGCCATAGGCTTTGGAGAAGTACTTGAAGCAACCTTCGCTGGTTACAATCATTTTCTTCTCTGCTGGGATGTTATTGAATGCTTGCTTGGCTTCTTGGTCTAGCTTGCTGAGTTTTTCAGTGTAGGTTGCTAGATTTTTTTCGTAGAAGTCCTTATTTTTTGGATCTTTGGCGATTAATTGTTTGGCAATGTTTTTAGCGTAGATAATCCCGTTTTCGAGATTGAGCCAAGCGTGAGGGTCTTCTTTTCCAGCTTGGTTTTGGCCTTCTAGGTAGATGACCTCAACGCCATCGCTGGCAGCGAAATAGTCCTTATTTTCTACTTTATTAGCATTTTTGACCAACTTGGTAAACCAAGCATTGCCACCGGTTTCGAGGTTGATGCCGTTGTAGAAGATGAGGTCTGCTTGTGAAGTTTTTTTGACATCTTCTGGGAGTGGTTCGTATTCATGGGGATCTTGGCCGACAGGGACAATACTATGGAGCTCAATTTTATCCCCCGCGATATTTTTGGTGATATCAGCAAGGATGGAGTTGGTGGTAACCACCTTCAATTTATCAGATGAAGACTTGGAAGAAGAGCCTTTGCTACAGGCCATAAGGCAGAATAAGAGCGCCACAAAGAGGGCGAGGACAGAAGTGATTTTTTTCATGTGTTTCTCCTTTAATGAGGTGAAAGAGCGTGCTTATTCTTTCTCTGCTTAGGAGCGATAAAGAAGCTGATGAGAAAGAAGATGGCAGAAGTGAGGACGATACAAGACCCGACGGCGATGTTGAAGCTATAGCCAATAAAGAGTCCCAGGATGGAGGCAAGAGCACCTAATCCGGATGAAAGGAGCATCATGGACCAGAGGCTGTTGGCATAGAGATAGGCCGTCGCAGCGGGTGTGATGAGCATGGCGACGATGAGAATGGTCCCGACACTCTGCATAGCAGTGACAGAAACCAAGGTCAAAAGCACCATGAGAAGGTAGTGATAGACCTTGACCCGGACGCCCATGGACTGAGCCAGAACGGGGTCAAAAGATGTGAGCAGTAAGGGTCGAAAGAGCAGGCAAATCACCAGCAAGACCGCCACCCCAATACCGATGGTCATCCACATATCCTGGTCTTGCACGGCCAAGATATTCCCAAAGAGGATGTGGAAAAGGTCGGTGGAACTTTTAGCGATTCCGATCAGAATGACTCCTAAGGCGAGGAAAGAAGAAAAGGTAATCCCAATCGCCGTGTCGCTCTTGATAATGGAGTTGCTCTTGATATAGGTGATGAGGATGGAAGCTAAAAGCCCGAAGGTAATGGCGCCAATAAAGAAATTGATGCCCAGGATAAAGGAAAGGGCCACACCTGGAAGGACCGCGTGTGAGATGGCATCTCCCATGAGAGACATGCCTCGCAAAATGATGAAACATCCGACTGCACCAGCGACGATCCCGATGGCAATAGCTGTAATGAGAGCGTTTTGGAGGAAATGAAATTGTTGTAATCCATCGATAAATTCTGCAATCATCTGATTTCACCTCCTATAAAAAGTTCATGACCGTAGGCTGCGTGAAGATTCTCTTTGGTAAAGGTTTCTTCTGTTTTCCCAAAAGCAATCAGTTTGCGATGAAGGAGCAGGATCTGGTCAAAATAAGCTGGGACCTTGCTCAGATCGTGATGGACAATCAGGATGGTCTTGCCTTCCTTTTTCAAGGTTTGGAGTGTCTGCATGATGATGTCTTCGCTAACGGAGTCAATCCCAGCAAAGGGCTCATCCAAGAAGATGACCTCTGCTTCTTGAACCAAGCAGCGGGCGATCAGAACCCTTTGGAATTGCCCTCCTGAAAGCTGGCCAATCTGGCGATCTGCTAGATCAAGAAGATTGACAAGTTTCAAGGCATTTTCTACTTTTTGGAGATCCTCTTTGCTTTTTCTCTTGAAGATAGAAAGATGGGGATAGAGCCCCAGCGAGACACATTCCCGCACCGTGATGGGGAAGTGGAAATCAATAGCGGATTTCTGTTCGACGTAGGCCACTCGTTGAAGAACTTGGCCGAGGTCTTTTTGATCGAGCTGGACCTTTCCCGAATGAGGGAGAAGTCCTAGCATGGCCTTGATCAGGGTTGATTTTCCAGCTCCGTTGGGTCCAAGAATGCCTAGGATGGTTGGACCCTGGATGGTGAGGGAAAGATCCTCCAAGGCCAGTGTTTGCTGGTAAGCAACACTTAGATGTTCAATTTGAATCATGATTTTGCTCCTTTACCATTAATATACATGAATGAAAAAATTAAGTCAAGTTAATTTTTAAAATAATTTAGATTAAATCTTTTGTAATCATTGAAAAATAGACCTATTTTTGATAAGGTTAATAGAAAAGAATGAAAGTGAGAAGATCATGGTACGTTTACAAGATGATTTTTATGATTACGTCAATGGAAAATGGGCTGAGACAGCTGTTATTCCTGATGACAAACCGTCAACTGGTGGTTTTATGGACTTGATCCAAGATATCGAAAACATGATGTTGGATATTACCGGAAAATGGCAACGGGGAGAAGAGCTGCCCGAAGACAGCATTCTCCAAAACTTTGTCAAATACCACAAAATGGTGGCAGATTTTGATGCGCGTGAAGCAGCTGGTGTCGCTCCAGCTATGCCCTTGATCAATGAAATTAAGGCCTTGTCTTCTTTTGAAGACTATACCAGCAAGTTAGGCACCTATGAACTAGCTGGCAAACCAAATCTCTTGCCATTTAGCGTATCACCAGACTTTATGAATGCCCAAATGAATGTCTTATGGGGAGAAGCACTCGGTTTGATCTTGCCTGATACGACCTACTATGAAGAAGGCAATGAAAAAGGCCCAGAGTTATTGGCTGTTTGGCGTCAAATGGTTGAAAAGCTCTTGGCAAAACTTGATTTCTCAGAGGAAGAAATCAAGGATATCCTAGATAAGGTGATTGCGGCCGATGCAGAATTGGCCAAATATGTCTTGTCAAACGAAGAAAAATCAGAGTACAACAAACTCTATCATCCTTATGAGTGGGCAGATTTCAAGGCTTTGGTTCCAGAATTGCCACTCGATACCTTCTTTACAGAAGTGATTGGGCAAACGCCAGATACTATCATTGTTCCAGAAGAGCGCTTCTGGAAGGAATTTGCGCCAACATTCTACTCAGCAGCCAACTGGGAAATCCTTCATGCCAAGTTGAAACTCGGTGCAGCTCTTTCTTGGACGTCTTTCTTGACTGAAGAAATCCGTGTCTTATCTGGTGAGTATAGCCGTACGATTACAGGGACACCAGAAGCACGTCCGAAAGAAAAAGCCGCTTTGGCTTTGGCAGAAGGACCTTATAGCCAAGCGCTTGGACTCTGGTATGCGGGCGAAAAATTCTCACCAGAAGCGAAAGCAGACGTAGAGCATAAAGTAGCGACCATGATTGAGGTTTACAAGGATCGATTGGAAAAAGCAGATTGGCTCGCTCCTGAGACTCGTGAAAAAGCCATTGTCAAACTCAATGTCATTACACCGCATATTGGCTACCCTGAAAAATTACCAGAAACGTATGCCAAAAAGATCATCGACGAAAGCAAGACCTTGGTAGAAAATGCTCAAGCTCTTTACGAAATTTCCGTTGCTCATACTTGGAGCAAGTGGAACCAACCGGTTGATCGAAGCGAGTGGCACATGCCAGCTAATATGGTCAATGCCTACTATGATCCGCAACAAAACCAAATCGTCTTCCCAGCAGCGATTCTGCAAGCACCTTTCTATGACCTTCACCAATCATCATCAGCTAACTATGGCGGAATCGGTGCAGTCATTGCCCATGAAATCTCCCACGCCTTTGACACCAATGGAGCTTCCTTTGATGAGCATGGTAGCTTGAAAGACTGGTGGAAGCCAGAAGATTACCAAGCCTTTACCGCTCGCACACAAAAAGTCATCGATCAGTTCGAAGGCCAAGACTCTTACGGTGCCAAGATCAACGGGAAATTAACCGTTTCTGAAAACGTGGCAGACCTCGGCGGTATCGCTGCAGCACTTGAAGCCGCGAAGAAAGAGGAAGATTTCTCAGCAGAAGAATTCTTCACCAACTTTGCTCGTATCTGGCGCATGAAAGCTCGGACAGAGTACATGCAACTCCTCGCAAGTGTCGATGTCCACGCACCAGGAAAACTCCGTACCAATGTTCAATTACCAAACTTTGACGCCTTCTTTGAAACCTTCGATGTCAAAGAAGGCGACGGCATGTGGCGCGCACCAGAAGATCGTGTGATTATTTGGTAGCCTAAGATACTAAGCCCGTAAAAAAAGCGAGAAGAAAATAGGAGATTGACGGTGAGGGTCATGCCCGTCAGTCGATCTTTCTTTTTCTCGACGCTTTTAGGGCGAGTTCAATTTCACGATAGTGATTTATCTTTTTTCCAAAGGAAGTAGTCTCGACTTCAGTTAGGCGATTGATTGATTTTCTCAATGCTCGTGAAAGAATAAAAAATCCCCAAAGTCCTGTTTCAACATACTGAAACTAGCTTTGGGGATTTTTGAGCGTCGCTCGTTTTCGTTTGATTTGGAGGTGTATCCTTCCGAATGAATAGCTTTTCCCTCCCACATAGCTGAAAAATGCAACCATATAGAAGAATGAAAAGGCAAATGCACCAATTTTTGATAGACTCAGGAGGTAGCGTTACAAATACAAATTGGAGGAAATGAAATGACAGAATGTAGTCAAAAAGAATTGGAACAAATTGTAGGAGGTGGGGGTTCTCGCCCAAATCTTAGCTCAGGTCAGTCTGATAAGATTGAGATCGGCCGTCCTGGATTTGTGAAGCGACCACCGCTCGATCGTATTTAAGACATGATAGCAATCTTGATCATGGTGTTTTGAAATCTAGATAGAAAGAATAGGAGAAAAAATGAAAATCTATGCAGAAAAAGAATTGACGACAAATGAACTCGAACAAACCGTTGGAGGAATGATCCGTCCGACCAGAAGCCCTGAACTAACGTATGGTGGCGGTGGTTGGGGAACCCCTGGAATTTACCCGGGTTGGGGAAATCAAGGAATGTCGCCTTCAGGTGGCGGTTTTAGATGGCTGGAGCAAATTGCCCCAATATTTAGTAGAAAAAGAAAGTAAGATAGAAAGGTGAATGCAATGAGGAAGAAAGACAGACCGTTTCAATTCGCGACACTAGGGATTCTCTGCATCAATTTTGCGCTTTTTAACGTGGGGCTACCAACGGATTTATTGGGCCATCTATCGGATGCTTCTTATTACGGCTTGCTCCTCCTGTTGATTGGATTGATTGGGGGGTTAGCCGTTACACTCTTGGTAAAGAGTCGTCGCTGGGACTTGTACGGGAAATTCACCTTTAAAGCGTCCTATTTTGCGGTTTTTGTACTTGTCTTTCTGGCTCACTTTTTATGGGATATGTTTTCTGCAGAGGTATTTCCACCGACTAAGAATTCCATAGCCCTTGCAGAAATATCTAGTGGTTTGTCAGGCTGGGCCTTGGTATTGATACGTTATGTCTATGCCTGCTTGCTGGCTCCTATTGTGGAGGAACTAGTCTTTCGTGATTTGGTCATGACGGCGTTAGCATCTTATCAGAAGTATAAGCTGGATATGCTAGTGTCTGCTTCCTTGTTCAGCCTCTCGCATGTCTGGCAGCATGGTTGGGATTTGCCAAGCTTTATCGTTTACTTGGTACCGGGCCTGCTATTTTGTGCGGTCCTGCGCTATACCAAATCGATCTACTGGGCCATCCTTCAGCATGCCTCTTGGAATAGCTTCCTTACCCTCTTATCCCTCCTGGTCAGTGGGATTTAAGCAAGGGGAGATAGTGGCAGGGGATTTTATTCATCATCAAAGAAGCAGTTCAATTCTGCTTTTTTGTATGGAATCAAAACCACTATTTTTCTTAACTTTTGGAATATTATACAGTTAAACGTTTACATTTTTCCACAAAGTGCTATAATTTAATATGAAGAATAACATTTTATACAGAGGTGATCCATATGAAAAAAGGGAAGCTACTCTTAGCCACCGGCGCTTTACTTTTGTCTGTAAGCGCACTGGTAGCCTGCTCACAAGGAGGGAAATCTTCAAGTTCGGACAACCAGGTCTTTAGTTATGTCTATACGCAAGATCCGGATACTTTGGATTATTCACTCTCTAACAAGAAGTCAACCTCAGAATTCACAGGAAATGCTGTGGACGGCTTATTAGAAGTTGACAAATACGGCAACTTAATCCCATCTCTCGCTAAGGATTGGACTGTTTCAAAAGATGGTCTGACTTATACCTACAAACTTCGTAAAGGGGTTAAATGGGTAACAGCTGAGGGGGAAGAATTCGGAGAAGTCAAGGCTCAAGACTTTGTGACGGGGCTTCAGCATGCAGCGGATAAGAAGTCTTCAGCCCTATATCTCGTCCAACAATCCGTTAAAGGGTTGGATGATTATGTCTCAGGGAAAACCAAAGACTTCTCAACGGTTGGTATCAAAGCCATTGATGACTATACAGTTCAATACACCTTGAACCAACCAGAAAGTTTCTGGAATTCAAAAACGACCATGGGTATTTTGATGCCAGTCAATAAAGAATTCTTAGATTCTAAGGGAGATGGCTACGGTCAAGGTACCAACCCTTCTAGTATTCTTTATTGTGGTCCTTATTTGATCAAAGCGATTACTTCGAAATCTGTTGTGACGCTTGAAAAGAACCCAACCTATTGGGATGCGGATAATGTCAAAATCACCAAGGTTAAGCTAACCTATTATGATGGACAAGATTCAGAATCTCTCATCCGTGGATTTGATAACGGAGACTTTACCGTTGCCCGTGTCTTCCCGAACGGTTCCAACTATAAGAGTGTAGAGAAGAAACACAAAGATGACATCGTCTTTAGTGACCAAGGATCTTCTACTTATAACTTGTCCTTCAATATTGACCGTCAAGCTTATGAGATTACGACGAAGACGACAGATGCTCAAAAGAGCTCAACCAAGAAAGCAATCTTGAATAAAGACTTCCGTCAAGCCATTATGTTTGCCTTCAACCGCAAGGCCTATGTAGCGCAAGCCAATGGGGAAGCATCTGCAGACAAGGTCATCCGCAACACCTTCACGCCTCCAAACTTTGTTCAAGTTGATGGCAAAGACTTTGGTGAGTCTGTAGAAAAAAATCTAGAAGAATACGGTGATGAATGGAAAGGTGTCTCCGTCGAAGATGGAAAAGATACCCTTTACAATCCAACCAAGGCCAAGGAAGAATTTGCCAAGGCTAAAGAAGCCCTTCAGGCCCAAGGGGTAGAGTTCCCAATTCATTTGGACCTCCCTGTTTCATCAACCTATACAGAAGGAGTCAAGCAAGCCCAATCCTTTAAACAATCGATTGAATCCACTCTGGGAGCAGAAAATGTGGTCATCGACTTGAATATGATTTCTGAAGATGATCTTCAACGAGTGACCTACTTTGCTGAAAATGCTTCTCAACAGGACTGGGATTTGAACAACAACTTGGGTTGGGGACCAGACTATACTGATCCATCTTCTTACCTAGATATCACAAGCTCTAAGAATGGTGAAAATGCCAATGCTTACTTTGGATTTGATGCGGGTACCAATAATGCCGCAGCCAAAGAAGCTGGTTTTGATGAATATGATCAATTGATCGAAGATGCGCACAATGAAACCAAAGATGTCAATGAGCGCTATGAAAAATATGCTAAGGCTCAGGCTTGGTTGACAGATAGTGCCCTCTTGATCCCGATTCATTCAGATGGTGCCTCTCCAGGTGTGCGTAAGACAGTTCCATACTCAGCTGCCTTTGCTTGGACAGGACACAAGGGTCAAACCTTCAACTACAAGTACTTGGAATTGCAAGACAAAGTCTTGACAGCCAAAGAGTACGATGAAGCGCGTGAACAATGGAAGAAAGAAAAAGAAGAATCCAATAAGAAAGCTCAAAAAGAACTAGAAAGTCACATAGAAGACTAAGACCTTTAAGAGCAATTATCTATTGAACAGGGAAGAGAGTGGGACAGAAATCGGTAATTCGTTAGAATTCGATTTCGTCGTCCCACCTCCGCACAGTTGAGTAGGGCTGTAAAAGCTGATGAAATCAGCGTAGTAGAGCCCACTCAACCACTGCGTCTTGCTCGATAATCCAAAGACAATTGAGAGGCTAGGACTTTTGTCCCAGCCCTCTTTTTGGTGGATAGAACCTTTAAAAATCGCCTAAAAATGGTATAATAGGAGCATCACGAAAATTGGAGAGACAGCATGAGTTTTTACAATCATAAAGAAATCGAGCCTAAGTGGCAAAAATACTGGGCTGACCATCACACCTTTAAGACAGGAACAGACGCCTCAAAACCTAAGTTTTATGCGCTTGACATGTTCCCTTACCCATCTGGAGCGGGTCTTCATGTAGGACACCCAGAAGGTTATACAGCGACTGATATCCTCAGCCGTTTCAAACGCGCGCAAGGCTACAATGTCCTTCACCCAATGGGATGGGATGCCTTTGGTTTGCCTGCAGAGCAATACGCCATGGATACAGGGAATGACCCAGCGGAATTCACAGCAGAAAACATTGCCAACTTTAAACGCCAAATCAATGCCCTTGGCTTCTCTTACGACTGGGACCGTGAAGTCAATACGACAGATCCGAACTACTACAAGTGGACGCAATGGATTTTCACTAAGCTTTACGAAAAAGGTTTGGCTTATGAAGCGGAGGTCCCTGTAAACTGGGTTGAGGAACTAGGAACAGCTATCGCCAACGAAGAAGTTCTTCCAGATGGAACCTCTGAGCGTGGGGGCTATCCGGTTGTCCGCAAACCAATGCGCCAATGGATGCTTAAAATCACGGCCTACGCAGAGCGCTTGCTTAATGACTTGGATGACCTGGATTGGCCAGAGTCTATCAAGGACATGCAACGCAACTGGATTGGGAAATCAACTGGTGCCAATGTCACTTTCAAAGTAAAAGGTACTGATAAGGAATTCACAGTCTTTACAACACGTCCTGATACCCTTTTCGGTGCAACCTTCACTGTTTTGGCGCCTGAACATGAACTAGTAGATGCCATCACAAGTCCGGAACAAGCTGAGGCTGTAGCGGACTACAAACACCAAGCTAGCCTTAAATCAGACTTGGCTCGTACAGACCTTGCCAAGGAAAAAACAGGGGTTTGGACGGGTGCTTATGCCATAAACCCTGTCAATGGCAAAGAAATTCCAATCTGGATTGCAGACTATGTCCTTGCTAGCTACGGAACAGGTGCTGTTATGGCCGTACCTGCTCATGACCAACGTGACTGGGAATTTGCTAACCAGTTTGGACTTCCAATCGTAGAAGTCTTGGAAGGTGGAAACGTAGCAGAAGCTGCTTACACAGAAGACGGCCTTCACATCAACTCTGACTTCTTGAACGGTCTCAACAAAGAAGAAGCGATTGCTAAAATCGTGTCTTGGCTAGAAGAAAAAGGCTGTGGTCAAGAAAAGGTTACCTACCGTCTCCGCGACTGGCTCTTTAGCCGTCAACGTTATTGGGGTGAACCAATCCCAATCATTCATTGGGAAGATGGAACTTCAACAGCTGTTCCAGAAAGTGAACTCCCACTTGTCTTGCCAGTAACCAAGGACATCCGCCCTTCAGGTACTGGAGAAAGTCCACTAGCTAACTTGACAGACTGGCTTGAAGTGACTCGCGAAGATGGAGTCAAAGGCCGTCGCGAGACCAATACTATGCCACAATGGGCAGGTTCAAGCTGGTACTACCTCCGCTATATCGATCCACACAACACAGAGAAATTGGCTGACGAGGACCTTCTCAAACAATGGTTGCCAGTCGATATCTATGTGGGTGGGGCAGAACACGCCGTGCTTCACTTGCTCTACGCTCGTTTCTGGCATAAATTCCTCTATGATATCGGTGTTGTTCCAACCAAAGAGCCATTCCAAAAACTCTTTAACCAAGGAATGATTTTGGGAACAAGCTACCGTGACCACCGTGGAGCTCTTGTGGCGACTGATAAGGTTGAAAAACGTGATGGTTCCTTCTTCCATGTAGAAACAGGAGAAGAGTTGGAGCAAGCACCAGCCAAGATGTCTAAATCTCTCAAGAACGTGGTTAATCCAGATGATGTGGTGGAACAATACGGTGCGGATACCCTTCGTGTCTATGAAATGTTCATGGGGCCACTTGATGCTTCCATCGCTTGGTCTGAAGAAGGCTTGGAAGGAAGCCGTAAATTCCTCGATCGTGTGTACCGTTTGATCACAACCAAGGAAATCGTTGCGGACAACAATGGTGCTCTCGACAAGGTTTATAACGAAACCGTTAAAGCTGTCACAGAGCAAATCGAGTCGATGAAGTTCAACACAGCCATTGCCCAGCTCATGGTCTTTGTCAATGCGGCGAACAAGGAAGACAAACTCTATGTGGACTACGCCAAAGGCTTTATCCAATTGATTGCCCCATTTGCCCCTCACTTGGCAGAAGAACTCTGGCAAACAGTGGCAGCAACAGGCGAGTCTATCTCTTATGTAGCTTGGCCAACATGGGACGAAAGCAAATTGGTTGAAGACGAAATCGAAATCGTTGTTCAAATCAAAGGAAAAGTCCGTGCTAAACTCATGGTCGCAAAAGACCTTTCACGCGAAGAATTGCAAGAAGTTGCTCTCTCTGACGAAAAAGTCAAAGCAGAGATCGACGGCAAAGAAGTCGTAAAAGTGATTAGTGTACCGAACAAGCTTGTCAACATTGTTGTGAAATAACCAATAAAAAACAGTTGAAAATTATTTCAACTGTTTTTCTATCTTAATGACGTCGGGCTAAGTCAGCTCCGAATTTATATCCTGCATTAAAGACGGATACAAAAAAGTTTGCAACTCCTGAAATCGCAACGATTTCAGCTAGACCAACACCGCCCTTGGTGTTTTCTAATTCTTCAGTTGTTAAAAGTTGTAAATTGTTCATTGCTTTTCTCCTTTCTTATTCCCCGATATGCAATGATGAGGATCCAAATAACAAGAATCCCAGAAAGTAAATCACTCACTCCATAAGTTTCAAATGGGAGTGTGAGATAGTGAAGGTCGTGTAGGATTTGTAGAACTGCTAAAAAGATTCTAGAAAAAAGTAAAGTAGATATCGTGATGATATGGAATAGGCGTCTTTTTTTCATCATTCTTACCTATGGACGGTTAGCTAGATATCCTAGTCCTGCTCCTGCAGCAAAAACGAGTCCAATACTACTGACAGCAGTTGCAGCAATTTTCCATGTAGCTACCCCTACAATGACAGCTGGGATAAATCCACCTTGAATAGAGGCTAGTTCGTGATCTGATAGTATGTCATCAGAATGAATAGAAATTGTGTTCATCTATTTTCTCCTTTCTTTGAAGAAAATTGTTTCTTCACCTGTATTATTCGTAAAAATTCTAGAAAATCTCTTATTATTTTCAAGACCATGAAAAAAGTTGAAAGTCACCTTTGGAGTGTGATAAAATAAGGAACTATATTAGTTATGAAGAGATTGGAGAATGAGCGATGAAGAAACCAGTGATTGGGATTACGGGTAACCAACGCCCTTTTCGTGAAGAGGAAGGAATGTACCTCAGCTATACACCGACAGGCTTTGTTCAGGGGGTTCAAGAAGCAGGAGGTATCCCTCTGATCCTTCCGATTGGAGACCTAGCAACGGCTGAGCACTATATTTCCTTGATTGACAAGTTAATCATCACAGGTGGTCAGCATGTCTCCCCTCAGTTTTATGGAGCAGAAAAGGAAATTGTCAGTGATGATTACTTGCTTGAGCGTGACCTTTTCGAGTTAGCCTTGATCAAGGAAGCAGTAGCTGCTAAGAAGCCTATCTTTACGGTTTGCCGAGGCATGCAGCTCTACAATGTAGCCATGGGCGGGACGCTTTACCAAGATATCGATCATCACTGGCAGGAAAATCCTGCCAGCGAAACTAGTCATTCAATCGAAACAGTTGAAGGAAGTATTTTGCGGGACTTATTCGGAGAAGTTGGTCAGATCAATTCCTACCACCATCAAGCGATCAAGGATCTAGCTCCTCATCTAGAAGTGATTGCTGTTAGCTCTGAAGATCAGATCATCGAAGCGGTACAATCATCCCACGGGACAGCCTTTCTAGGGGTACAGTGGCATCCAGAACTGCGTTATCAGATAAGCGAGGGAGACAAGGCTCTCTTTGATTATGTCGTTAATCAACTATAATGGAAACAAAACACGTTAGAAATCGGGTCTTCTGATAGCTGGCGTGTTTTTTCTATAATCTGCGTAAAAATGACTGAAAAAAGTCTCTAGGAAGAGGGCTGAAAGGGAGTATAATAGAGAGGAAGACAATGAGAGAGGATAAGGATATGATTAACTTTCCAAAAGATTTTTTATGGGGAACATCGACATCTGGTCCACAGACAGAAGGGCGCTTTGCCGGAGATGGTAAGGGGGACAACCTTTGGGACTACTGGTACCAGGTAGAGCCTCATCGCTTTCGCTTCCAAGAAGGACCTGGCTTAACTTCTACCTTTTATGAAAATTGGGAAGAAGACATTGAGCTTCTAGTCGAGACCGGGCATACTGCCTTTCGGACTTCTATCCAATGGTCTCGGATTTTCCCTAAAGGGCGTGGAGAAGTCAATCCAGTAGGAGTGGCTTTTTACCGCCAAGTATTTGAACGCATCAAGTCCAAAGGCATTCATTTGATGGTCAATCTTTATCACTTTGACCTTCCTTTTGCCTTGCAAGAAGAAGGAGATGGCTGGGAAAATAAGGAGACGGTCTACGCCTATCGCGACTATGTTCGTTTCTGCTTTGAAACCTATGGAGACTTGGTCGATCAGTGGATCACTTTTAATGAACCCATTGTTCCTGTAGAGTTTGGTTACTTTTATGATGCCCATTACCCACATAAGGTGGATGCTGCTGCAGCAGTTAAAGTTGCCTACCATACCCAGTTGGCAAGTAGCCTTGCTGTTCAGGTCTGTCATGAGGTGGATCCGAGCTATCGAATCGGAGTGGTCTTGAACTTGACGCCAGCCTACCCGCGGAGTCAGCATCCAGCAGACGTCAAGGCGGCACGAATCGCTGAGCTCTTCCAAGCCAAATCCTTCCTCGATCCGTCTGTTCTTGGGACTTACCCATCAGAGTTGGTAGAGATTTTGCGGGAGCGTGCTCTCTTGCCAGAGGTGGATCCAAATGACTTAGAGCTGATCAAAGAACATACAGTCGACTTCTTAGGGGTCAACTATTACCAACCAATGCGGGTCTCTGCGCCTCGATATGCGCCAAACCCAGAGTCTCCGATGCTGGTCGAGCAGTTCTACGAACCCTATGTCATGCCAGGTAGAAAGATTAACCCACACAGAGGCTGGGAAATCTATGAGCAGGGCTTGTACGATATTGCGCAAAATATCAAGGAAAATTACGGCAACATCGAGTGGCTCCTAACAGAGAATGGAATGGGAGTTGAAGGGGAAGAAAAATTCCGCCAAAACGGGGAAATCCAAGATGACTACCGGATTGACTTCGTCAAAGACCACCTGCGTGAGTTGCACCGGGCAATCCAAGAAGGGGCCAACTGTAAGGGTTACCTCATGTGGACTTTTATCGACTGCTGGTCTTGGCTCAATGGCTATAAAAACCGCTACGGCCTTGTCGAATTAGACTTAGCCACTCAAGAAAGACGCCTAAAAAAATCTGGTCATTGGTTCCGTGAATTGAGCCAGCAGAATGGATTTGAAGAATAAGTTTTTGAGGATTCTGTTATCTAAGTACGATAGGCCGTTCATTTCAGTAAATGACTGACTAGTTTTATTTTCGGAAGTGTGGAACTCCATCAGTGCAGATGTTTCTGATGGTATTCTTCATTTCCGATTTTTCATTTAGTGCTGGAAAAGGTTAAAAACCCTTCAACTTTAATATGTGCTATAATAAAACCAGAAGAAAAGGAGCTTGTATGATGGATTTTAAAACAGAATTAGGAAAAAAAGTACAAACTCTACGTGAAAGTAAGGGATTAAGTAGACAAGCGATCTGTGGTATTGAGGACCTATTAACGACGCGCCAACTCCAGCGAATTGAAAAAGGGCAGTCTTTGCCAACGATTGCAACAGCGAAGTATATTGCTGAACAACTAGGTGTTTCCCTAGATACGCTAACGAATCAAACTAGTCTAGAATTGCCAGCAGAATATCTGAACCTGAAATATCAACTACGGACGTTATACCATTATGGAGATCAAGATCGTCTTCATCGGCATGAAGAAATTATTGAGGATATTTACGAAAACTATTTTGATAACCTGCCAGAGGAAGAAAAACTGTCTGTCCAGGTCGCCCAAGCCACGGTTGATATGATTGGATCCAAAAATCCTTCTTTTGATCAAGGTTTATTAGATGAGTATCTAGAGCAAGCCATGAAGAAAAAAGAGTTAAGTCTCAACGATGTGGAGATTATCAAATTGCGCTTGCTTTCTTTGGCTTTAGGAGTCTTTGATCAAGAAGAATTTATATACTTAGTGGAGAAAATCCTACTTGCGATAGATTATTTCCCCTTATCAGAGTTGGAAATACTACAAAACACTCTCATCTCAGCTGCAGGCGTGTTAGCCCATTATGGGATATACGACAGATTGCCAGACATTGTTAAAGCTTTAAATGATATTATGACAAAGAGACATGATTTTCAGGATAATATTTTTGTTTATGCTCTAAATTGGAAAGTTGCTTTATTTATAGAAGATGACCTAGAAAAAGCAAAAGATGATTATCAAAAAGTATGCTTAATGGCTGACTTATTATCTGAGGATATAGTGAAGAGAAACATGCAAGGAGAATGGAAAGAGGACCTTGCAAAAAAAGGTCTAAACTACACTGAGGTATAGAGGAGCATTTTTCCTTTCGTCTGTTGTTCTGGAAAAATATAAAATGAACATTGAACACCTGTGAAGATTCACAGGTGCTTCAGATTGAAGATAAAGTCTTCTGAAAAACTTTCCTTAGGTGAGTACGGACGTCAGCGAACTTTTTCAAAGTTCCATGACTAATTATTGAGCCTAAGGTCTCAATAATTCCGAATGCCTGAAACAATTACGTTTCAGGCATTTTTCTCACAGCGGAAAGTTTTTGATCTTCTTAAATAACTAAAAAATAAAAGTCATTTTTTGATAATCATCTAACTGTTTTATGTAAAACAATAGTTTGTCTCCATTCTCGAACATCTGTGAAGTTTCACAGGTTTTTTTGGTGAAAATGATGGCTATACTGGACATGAATGTCCTCACGTTAGAGGATAGAAATTGGATATACTGAGAGTATAAGGAAAGAAAAAAGGATATTGGTGTCAGAAAATGGAAATTAGATTACACAATGTAAAGAAAAGCTATGGTTCCTTTGAGGCTTTGAAAGGAATTGATTTAGTTTTTGAGGAAGGTAAATTTTATGGACTTCTTGGACCGAATGGGGTTGGAAAAACAACGCTTTTTAATTTGTTGATTCAGAATTTCAAGCCAAGTTCAGGAGAGATTTTTTGGAAAGTAGATGGAAAATCATTGTCAACGAAAGATTTTTATCGACATATCGGTATTGTATTTCAAAGCAATCGTTTAGATGATAACTTAACGGTAGAGGAAAACTTGATTTCTCGAGGAGCCTTGTATGGCTTATCAAAATCACAAGTACAAACGAGTATTAGAGATCTGCAATCTTATTTGGATGTAGCCACTCTTAAAAAGAAAAACTATGGCAGTTTATCAGGAGGACAAAAACGAAAAGTAGATATTGCCCGAGCGTTATTGTCACAACCGTCTTTGCTCTTGTTAGATGAGCCAACAACTGGTTTAGATCCACAATCTCGTCATGATTTATGAGAAGCGATTCATCATCTGAACAAAAAAGATAATATGACAGTCGTTCTAATTACACACTATTTAGAAGAGATGGCTGCTTGTGATGTTTTAAATGTCTTAATTGAAGGGAACTTGTACTATTCAGGAGATATTGCTAATTTTATTAAACAGCATTCAACCACTAACCTGAATCTTACGTTAAAACCTGGAAGATCACTGAAATCATTGTCTGTTTCTAAGTTTGCTAATAAGTGTCAGATCCTTTCGGAGGCAGAAGTCGTATGTAAGGATGTTTCAGTTGAAGAGATGATGGAAATTATTGCAGAAAATCAAGGAAAATCAATTATTGAAACATTCAATGTAGAATATTCAAATTTAGAAGCAGCTTATTTGAACTTGCTAAGATCTAAAGGAGGAGAAGGGAATGCTTGAACTAATCTCTAGAAATCGGAAAGTCTATACAAGAGATCGCTTAGCTTTCTTTATGTCCTTCTTATCGGTCATCATCTTGATCTTGGTTTATCAAGTCTTTTTAGGACAAATTCAGATTGATGCCATCAAGGAAGCTTTGAATAGTGATACCGCCTCTACGGACACCATTCAGATGGTCAATTATTGGTTAATCTCAGGTTTGACGACTATTATCTCAATGACCAGTACTCTTGGTGCATTTGGAGTAATGGTTTCGGATAGAGAAAAGAAATTGAGTGAGGACTTTAAAGTCAGCCTAGTGTCTAACTTTAAAATTGAACTATCGTATGCGATCTTTGCGATTTTATTTGGGATTATTATGACCGTGTTCTCTTGTATCTTTGCAATTGGTATGTTTAATGGTTTTAGTGCTCTTCTTGACTATTCTATGATAGACTACTTATCTATTTTAGGAGTTGTCACAATGGGAACGATGTTATCTGCAACTATCATTCTGCCAATCCTAGCTTTTATTCGAACCAGTTCAGCATTTACAACTTTGAGTACAATAGTTGGAACCTTTATCGGATTCATTTCAGGTGTTTATCTTTCGATTGGATCCGTAGGAGAAAGCTTGCAACAGGTCATGACCTGGTTCCCTCTTACACAGGTCAATGCGCTCTTGAAACAGATTTTAATGAAAGATGCAATCATTAAAGTCTTTGATCATGCGCCAACTTCAATAGTAACTAATTACAAAGAGTCTTATGGAGTCATCTTGAAGAATGCGAGTGGAGAACATCTATCGAGTCAGTCCATGTTTGCCTATATTTTCATTATCATAGTTGTTTTGCTGGGCGTTGTCTTGATGATTAAAAAGATCAAAAAATGAAGTGAAACTTATACAATTACTCGATACGCATTTAGATCAGTTGGCATCAATGACGATCTTAAAATAAGCCAATCATCCTAACCTATCACTAAAAAAGTTGATAGGTTTTTCTTAACCCCCCTTAACTAGACCAATTTTTGATATTTTGAAGGTTGACAAACAGGAAAAAGCATTGTATACTGACTCCGCTGATGATTTTTCTATCGAATCAGACTAGACCAATTTTATAGATTGGCTACGAAAAAAAAAAGGAAAATGAAGTAGAGATACTTATTTTCTTTCATGTTTATAGAAGGAGAAAGCACAGCTAGTCTGTGTCGTAAAAACTATGTGTGGAATTGTTGGTGTTGTTGGAAATACAAATGCAACGGATATTTTGATTCAAGGGCTTGAAAAGCTCGAATACCGTGGTTATGATTCTGCGGGGATTTTTGTCCTAGGTGGTGCTGAAAACCATTTGGTGAAAGCGGTTGGTCGTATTGCGGAATTGTCTGCTAAAACGGCTGGTGTTGAGGGAACAACTGGTATCGGACATACTCGTTGGGCCACTCACGGGAAACCAACAGAAGATAATGCTCACCCACACCGCTCTGAGACAGGACGTTTTGTCTTGGTGCACAATGGTGTGATTGAAAACTATCTCGAAATCAAAGAAGAATACCTGGCAGGTCACCACTTCAAGGGACAAACGGATACTGAAATCGCAGTGCACTTGATTGGAAAATTTGCGGAAGAAGACGGGTTGTCAGTTCTTGAAGCTTTCAAAAAAGCCCTTCACATCATCCGTGGATCTTATGCCTTTGCCTTGATTGACTCTGAAAATCCAGATGTCATCTACGTGGCTAAGAATAAATCACCACTTTTGATTGGTCTTGGAGAAGGCTATAACATGGTCTGCTCAGACGCCATGGCTATGATTCGTGAAACCAACCAATACATGGAAATCCATGACCAAGAGTTGGTGATTGTGAAAGCTGATAGCGTTGAAGTGCAAGACTACGATGGCAACAGCCGTGAGCGTGCTAGCTATACTGCTGAGCTTGACTTGTCTGATATCGGTAAGGGGACTTATCCTTACTATATGCTCAAGGAAATTGATGAGCAACCAACGGTAATGCGTAAGTTGATCCAAGCCTACACAGATGAAGCTGGTCAAGTAGTAGTTGACCCAGCCATCATCAAGGCTGTTCAAGACGCAGACCGCATCTACATTCTTGCTGCTGGAACTTCTTACCATGCAGGATTTGCTTCTAAGAAAATGTTGGAAGAATTGACGGATACACCAGTTGAACTGGGTATCTCTTCTGAGTGGGGATATGGTATGCCACTACTTAGCAAGAAACCACTCTTCATCTTTATCAGCCAATCTGGTGAAACAGCTGATAGCCGTCAGGTTTTGGTTAAGGCCAATGAAATGGGAATCCCAAGTTTGACAGTGACAAACGTGCCAGGATCGACCCTTTCACGTGAAGCCAACCATACTATGTTGCTTCATGCAGGTCCTGAAATTGCCGTAGCATCAACTAAGGCTTATACAGCTCAAATCGCAGCTCTTGCCTTCCTTGCAAAAGCGGTTGGTGAAGCAAATGGCAACGAAAAAGCCAAAGCTTTTGACTTGGTTCATGAATTGTCTATCGTGGCTCAATCTATCGAATCAACCCTTTCAGAAAAAGAATTGATTGATGCTAAAGTTCGTGACCTCCTTGAAACAACACGCAACGCCTTTTATATCGGACGTGGTCAAGATTATTATGTAGCCATGGAAGCCAGTCTCAAGCTCAAAGAGATTTCTTACATCCAATGTGAAGGTTTTGCGGCCGGAGAGCTCAAGCACGGAACCATTGCCTTGATTGAGGATGGAACACCTGTTTTGTCCCTCATGTCTGACCCAATTCTTGCCAACCATACTCGCGGAAATATCCAAGAAGTGGCAGCGCGTGGTGCTAAGGTCCTCACCATCGCAGAAGAAAATGTTGCCAAAGATACAGACGATATCGTTCTTACGACCGTTCACCCTTACCTCTCACCAATCTCAATGGTCGTACCAACGCAACTAGTCGCTTACTTTGCAACCCTACACCGTGGACTCGATGTCGACAAACCACGTAACCTTGCTAAATCCGTAACAGTAGAATAATCTAAGAAAGTCTAGTTCATCTAGACTTTTTTTTAATAAGCAAATTCGTTGTAATTATAACTAATTAGTGATAAAATTCCAAAATAACTAATAATGAAACGAGGAAATCAGTATGGTAGAATTAGGGATTTCAACATTTGGTGAAACAACAGCTCTAGAAGCGACTGGACAGATTTACAGTCATGATGAACGCATTCGTCAGTTGGTGGCAGAAATTGAGCTGGCTGATAAGGTTGGTTTGGATGTGTACGGGATTGGGGAGCATCATCGGGAGGACTTTGCGGTATCGGCGCCAGAGATTGTTCTTGCAGCTGGGGCAGTCAATACCAAGAAGATTCGTTTGACCAGTGCAGTCAGCATACTCTCAAGCATGGACCCGATTCGTTTGTTCCAACAATATGCCACCATCGATGCCTTGTCAAATGGACGGGCAGAGATTATGGCTGGGCGTGGTTCATTTACCGAGTCTTTCCCACTGTTTGGCTATGACTTGAAAGACTATGAAGCTCTCTTTGATGAGAAATTAGACATGCTCCAGTTAGTCAATGAAAAGACCAAGATAGACTGGCAAGGTCAATTGACCCAAAGCATTGCTGGAAAAGAAGTCTATCCTCGTCCAGTTCAGGACAAATTGCCATTGTGGGTGGCGACAGGAGGTCATGTCGAATCAACAGTGAAGATTGCTCAGGCGGGGTTGCCGATTGTCTATGCTATTATCGGTGGCAATCCGCGTTATTTTAAAAAGTTGATTCAAGCTTATCGTGAGATTGGGAGCGAAGCCGGTCATGCGGATAAAGACCTGAAAGTGGGAGCCCATTCTTGGGGGTGGATTGCTGAAGATGGTGAGCAGGCAGTGAAAGATTATTTCCATCCGACCAAGCAAGTGGTAGATGCGATTTCGAAAGACCGCCCGCACTGGCAGGAATTGCGTTATGAGCAATATCTTGAGCAAGTGGGGCCAAATGGCGCTATGTTTGTGGGAAATCCGGACCAGGTAGCAGAAAAGTTGATCCGTATGATTGAGGATTTAGGATTGGACCGCTTTATGTTGCACCTACCACTTGGTTCTATGCCACATGATCAAGTTCTTCGAGCTATTGAACTTTTTGGAACGCAAGTCGCACCAAAAGTGCGTGCTTACTTTGCCATGAAAGAAGGGTTATAAAAACCCATGAAGGAAGAAACTTTATAGGTCATTTGTTTGATGGTGGTAAAACATACTCTTGGATTGCTTTTGCTACGCCGTGCTCTTGGTTACTGCTGGTGACAACTTGAGCTTCCTTTTGGACTGCTTCAGGAGCATTTCCCATGGCAACTCCAAGTCCAACCAGACGAATTATAGGGAGGTCATTGAAGTGATCTCCGATGGTCATGACCTGTTCCAAAGGGACCTGGTAATAAGCAGCCAGTTCAAGGACGGCATCTCTTTTTGAGACGGACTTGGCGGTGACTTCTAGGTAGTTTTCTTTTGAAAGGTAAAAGGCAGTCTGCGGGAATTCTTGTGGATCCAGCTTCTGATAGGGTTCTTGAATGTTCTGAGTCTCGCCGATCAAGAGTAATTTATGTAGATGGAGAGCATCGTCAGAGAGGGTCTGAGAAAGTGGTTGTATCTGTGGCGTCTCACCAGTAATCGAAGCTCAACTTGGGTCCACTGGTCCTCTCTGGAGTTAAACCAGACTGACCCACTATAACAATTAATCGAAATGCTGGGATCTAGTTCTTCCATACGATGGAGGAAGGTGCGGATCTCATCTTTGTTCAGGCTGTGTTCAAATAGAATCTCTTCTCCCTTGACGATGAGAGCTCCATTGTAGCAAGCGATTGGTTCCTGATGGACGCCCAATCTTCTTGCGATAGGAACAATCCCGATAGGAGAACGAGCCGATGCCAAGATAAAAGGAATCTTTTTTTCTTGGAGCTTGGGGATGAGTTCGATGAGGTCGGGATCGACCTGATGCTGCTGGTCCAGAATGGTTCCGTCAATATCACTGACAATTAAACGAATGGAAGACATAGGCCCCTCTTTTTTCTTTAGTATACCATATTTTAGGAGGGAAGGATGTGCAGTATCATTAGGAAGTTACGGAAGGGATGGTTTCTTTTCCAGAGGCAAAAAAAAACATAGCTGAGAGAAGCTATGGCTGTGGCATTATCGAGGTTTTATTTCAATAACGCTCAGGTATAATAGTTGTTGGTTTAGAGAGTACCCGCTAATTTTCGCCTAAATATGAACGTTTTAGTCTTTGTAAAAAATTATGTAAAAAAGTGTTGACAAAAGAATTATCCTGTTTTATAATAATTTATGTAAACAAAAAGAGGTTGAGAAAATCTCAAAAGTTTACAGGATCAATAGTGGAAAGGAGATGGTGAGATGCTATTTCCAAAATATAGAAAACTAATTGATAAAAGAAGAAATGAAAGATTCTAGCCCTCGAGGCTATTCATTTAAAAGCAAAAGAAAATTATGTAAACAGAATTAAAGTAGCTAAATCAGCTACTCATTTTCAAGAACAAATTAAAATTATGTAAATTAGAGGTAAACAATATGAACAACAACTTTAACAATATGGATGATCTTTTCAATCAACTAATGGGAAACATGGGTGGTTTTCGTTCTGAAAGCCGTCACTACATGATCAATGGTCGTGAAGTAACACCTGAAGAATTCGCCATTTACCGTCAAACTGGTCAACTTCCAACTGAAGGAAGTGAGCCAGTACAACAGCAACAAGGTAAAGGTATGAAACAAGATGGGATCCTTGCGAAGCTCGGCCGCAACTTGACTGAAGAAGCCCGTGAAGGAAAATTGGATCCGGTCATCGGCCGCAACAAAGAAATTCAAGAAACAGCTGAAATCTTGTCTCGTCGTACCAAGAATAACCCTGTCCTTGTAGGGGATGCAGGTGTTGGTAAGACAGCTGTTGTAGAAGGCTTGGCCCAAGCTATCGTGAATGGTGACGTTCCAGCAGCCATCAAGAACAAAGAAATCATCTCCATCGATATTTCTGGTCTAGAAGCTGGTACGCAATACCGTGGTAGCTTTGAAGAAAATATCCAAAATATGATCCAAGAAGTCAAAGCCATGGGAAATGTCATTCTCTTCTTTGATGAAATTCACCAAATCCTTGGTGCTGGCTCAATCGGTGGTGATAGTGCTTCTAAAGGTCTTGCGGATATCTTGAAACCAGCTCTTTCACGTGGTGAATTGACCGTGATTGGGGCAACGACTCAAGATGAATACCGCAACACCATCTTAAAGAATGCTGCCCTTGCCCGTCGTTTCAACGAAGTCAAGGTCAATGCTCCATCTGCTGAAGATACTTTCAAGATCCTCCAAGGAATCCGTGAATTGTATCAACAACACCACAATGTTGTCTTGCCAGATGAAGTCTTGAAAGCAGCAGTTGATTATTCTGTTCAATACATTCCACAACGTAGCTTGCCGGATAAGGCCATTGACTTGGTCGATGTGACAGCTGCTCACTTGGCAGCTCAACACCCAGTGACAGATGTTCATGCGGTTGAGCACGAAATCCAAGCGGAAAAAACTAAACAAGAAGCTGCAGCTGCTAAAGAAGATTACGAAGCAGCTCTTAATGCAAAAGTTCGGATCGAAGAATTGGAAAAACAAATTGCCAACCATACAGAAGATCACAAGGTGACTGCAACTGTCAATGACGTAGCTGAGTCTGTCGAACGGATGACTGGTATTCCAGTATCACAAATGGGGGCAACCGATATCGAACGCTTGAAAGATATGGGTCACCGTTTGCAAACCAAAGTTATCGGTCAAGACAAGGCTGTTGAAGCCGTTGCCAAAGCAATTCGTCGGAACCGTGCTGGCTTTGATGAAGGAAACCGCCCAATCGGTAGCTTCCTCTTTGTAGGTCCTACTGGTGTTGGGAAGACTGAGTTGGCTAAACAATTGGCCCTTGATATGTTTGGTACCAAAGATGCTATTATCCGTTTGGATATGTCAGAATACAGCGATCGTACAGCCGTTTCTAAATTGATTGGTACAACTGCCGGTTATGTTGGTTACGATGATAACAACAATACCTTGACAGAACGCGTCCGTCGCAATCCATACTCTATCGTCCTTCTTGACGAGATTGAAAAGGCGGATCCTCAAGTGATCACCCTTCTCCTTCAAGTATTGGATGATGGTCGTTTGACAGACGGTCAAGGAAACACCGTCAACTTCAAGAATACCGTAATTATCGCTACTTCAAACGCTGGCTTTGGTTACGAAGCCAACTTGACAGAAGATGCGGACAAACCAGAACTCTTGGATCGTTTGAAACCATTCTTCCGTCCAGAATTCTTGAACCGTTTCAACGCTGTGATTGAATTCTCACACTTGAGCAAGGAAGACCTTTCTAAGATTGTTGACTTGATGTTAGTAGAAGTGAACAAAACTCTTGCGAAGAAAGATATCGACTTGACAGTGAGCGATGCTGCCAAAGAATACATGACCGAAGAAGGCTATGATGAAGTTATGGGCGTACGTCCACTCCGTCGGGTGGTTGAACAACAAATCCGTGACAAGGTGACCGACTTCCACTTGGATTACCTTGATGCGAAACACTTGCTAGCAGATATGGAAGATGGAGAATTAGTTATTAAAGAGAATACAAACTCAGAAGAATAACTAGGACATCTAGCACCATAAACGAGAGAAAATCAGTTGGAAAAAGAAGGCTAAGAAGAAATTCTTAGCCTTTTTTATGTCAACAAAAGAAAATTATATAAGGTATAGTTTTATCGTTTTTTTCCCAGAAAGTGAAAAATGATAAAAAATAGGTATGTTTTTTCATGAATTGATGTTAAATACAGCGTGAAAATGCCTTGGAAATCGTCTGTAAGCAAGATTTTCATATAAATGAACAAAAAAATTATATAATATATAAAAGACTAAATTTAAGGGGATAGGATGATTTTATGAAAAATCCAATTGATATTTATTCGACAAAAGATTATAAGAAAGTTGAAGCAGTCGTTCAATTAATGGTGGATGGAAAGGTGACAAGTTATAGAGTAGCAACTGAGACAGATATTAGTAAGATGAGTCTAGCTACCTTGACAAAAGGAACCAGTAAAATTAAAAACATTACCTATCAAACAGCGATGTTGTTGATTGAATGGTATGATAAAAATCATGAAAAATATGGAATCACAATCGATTAGCAAAAACCATAAAAGCTGCCTGGATCGAATAGTGGCTGGACACCTCCATCCATGGACTTATTTTTTTGAAAATCAAGGGTTCGTATTGAAAATACCTATAAAATTTGCTATAGTAGAGCATATATGATTTAAAAAGGAGAAACGGTATGCAAAGTGGTACAACCTTGCTATTTATGCTTGCGCTAATGGTCGGAATGATGTTCTTCATGAGCCGTAGCCAAAAGAAACAATACCAAAAACGGATGGAGAGCTTGAACAAGCTTCAAAAAGGGTATGAAGTGATTACCATCGGTGGTTTGTATGGAACAGTTGATGAAGTAGACACTGAACGTAAAACCGTTGTCTTGGATGTGGATGGCGTATACCTCACATTTGAATTGACAGCTATTAAAACAGTTTTACCAGTTTCAGAAGGAGTGACAGCTGGTGCAGTTGAAGGCGCTGGTGACTCAGATTCTATCATCGACGGTGAATAATAAGAAAGAGCGATCAAAAGGTCGCTTTTTTCATTTTTAGCTAGATGCCCCCTAGAAAAGGGGCTAGACTGCCATTTTAAGCGGATTTATGATATAATGAAGCGATAAAAACAGTGAAATAGGTAGAAAAACATGTTTCGTTTTAAAAAGAAAGAAAAATTAAGTGTTCCCCTAGAAGTGCCCAAGCACATTGGAATCATTATGGATGGGAACGGTCGCTGGGCCAATAAACGGATGCAACCTCGTGTTTTTGGCCACAAGGCTGGCATGGAGGCTCTGCAAGAAGTAACCATCGCAGCCAAGGAGATGGGAGTGCGAGCCCTAACGGTCTATGCTTTCTCAACTGAAAACTGGACGCGTCCTCAACAAGAAGTGAGTTTTATCATGAATCTTCCAGTTGAATTTTACGATCGCTTTGTTCCAGAACTTCATAGAAATAATGTGAAAATCCAGATGATTGGCGAAGTTTCTCGTCTTCCGAAGGAAACCTTGGAAGCTCTGGAAAAGGCAGAGGCGTTAACCCACTCCAATACAGGCTTGATTTTGAATTTTGCCTTGAACTATGGAGGACGGGCGGAACTGACCCAAGCAGTCAAACAAATTACCCAAGAAGTCCTCGATGCGCACTTGAATCCAGGTGATATTTCAGAAGAGATCATTGCCAATTATCTGTATACCAGTAGTCTACCCAAGGACTTGCGAGATCCTGATCTGATTATTCGGACCAGTGGCGAGCTTCGCTTAAGTAACTTTTTACCTTGGCAAGCAGCCTACAGTGAGCTTTACTTTACCGATGTGATGTGGCCTGACTTTGGAGAAAAAGCCTTGCATGATGCAATAGAAGAATACAGCCATCGTCATCGACGTTTTGGTGGTGTATAGGAGAGAAATAGATGAGAAAAGATTTACAGAAGCGAGTGATTTTTGGAGGAATCGCCCTAGCATTCTTTATCCCAGTTGTCCTTATGGGCGGCCTTGTGTTCCAGATTGTAGTGGGACTCATCGCTATGTTGGGTGTTCATGAATTGTTGAAGATGAAAGGCCTGCAGACTGAAACCATCGAAGGGACCTTGGCCATGCTAGCAGCTCTTGTATTGGCGCTACCCTTAGAGAGTTACCTTCCCTTCTTGCCAGCAGGTGGCAATTTTATCGCCTATGGCCTGTTGGTCTTATTATTGATGGGGACGACTGTCTTGGCACAAGGCTATACCTATGACGAGGTTGTCTATCCGATTGCTTCAAGTTTTTATGTTGGCTTTGGCTTCCATGCCTTGATCCAAGCGCGTTTAGCAGGTGTAGATAAGATTCTTTTGGCCCTCTTTATTGTTTGGGCGACGGATTCAGGTGCCTACTTTATTGGGAGCCAGTTCGGTAAGAAAAAACTCTTGCCAAGAGTATCACCCAACAAGACTGTTGAAGGAAGTCTAGGCGGGATCGCTTGTGCTGTTGTTGTGACGATGATCTTTATGATGCTAGATCGCACCGTTGCGGGGGATTACGGTTGGATGACCATGATTCTCTTTACCATTCTTTTCAGTATAGCAGCTCAGTTTGGTGACCTAGTCGAAAGTGCCATCAAGCGCCATTTTGGAGTGAAAGACTCTGGCCGTTTTATTCCTGGTCATGGCGGTGTCTTGGATCGATTTGATAGCTTGATTTTTGTTTTCCCACTGATGCTATTCTTTGGTCTGTTTTAAACAGAAGTCATCCCACCATCAGATAAAACGAAGGAGCGTGTATGCAATTTATTGCCTTTATTATCATTTTTGGCGTCATTGTCCTAGTACATGAGTTCGGCCATTTCTATTTTGCAAAGAAATCAGGCATCCTTGTTCGCGAGTTTGCGATTGGGATGGGGCCCAAGATTTTTGCCCATGTAGGCAAAGACGGAACAGCCTATACTATTCGAATTCTTCCATTGGGGGGCTATGTCCGAATGGCAGGCTGGGGCGAAGATACGACAGAGATTAAGACAGGAACTCCTGTCAGTCTAACTTTGAACCCTGAGGGAACAGTTGTTCGGATCAACCTTTCTGGGAAAAATATCGACCAGACGGCTCTCCCCATGAATGTCACAGATTTTGATTTTGAGGATAAACTTGAAATCACAGGAATCGTCATCGAAGAGATCAAGACCTATCCTGTTCACCATGATGCGACCATTGTTGAGGAAGATGGGACAGAAGTACGGATTGCTCCTCTGGATGTGCAGTATCAAAATGCTAGTATCTGGGGACGACTCATTACCAACTTTGCGGGTCCCATGAACAACTTTATCCTGAGTATTATTGTGTACTCTCTCCTAGCTTTTATGCGAGGAGGAGCAGTGGACTACTATAGCAACCATGTTCAGGTCGTTCCTCAAGGAGTGGTGGCTAAGGCTGGTTTGAAAGACAATGACCAGATCGTTCAGATCAATGAATACAAGGTTTCCAACTGGGATGAGTTGACAGATTCAGTCCAGAAGGCAACCCGTAACCAAGGAAAAAATCCAGAAGTAACGATCACCTATGAACGAGACGGGAAGACTCAAAAAGTGACGGTCCAACCAGAAGAAGATGGTGGACGCTATTATATCGGTGTGACCAATGCTGTCAAGACGGGCTTCCTCGATAAGCTTCTGTCAGGTGTGACAGATACTTGGTACACAGCAACTCGTATCTTAACGGCTTTGAAGGATATCATCTTCCACTTTAGTTTGAACAAGTTGGGTGGTCCGGTTGCGATCTACAAAGCGAGTTCGCAAGCCGCGGAGCTTGGACTTCCAGCTATCCTGTCCCTGATGGCCATGTTGTCCATCAATATCGGAATCTTTAACTTGATCCCCATTCCGGCCTTGGATGGTGGAAAAATCTTGATCAATCTGATCGAGCTGGTTCGTAGAAAACCGCTGAAGCAGGAGGTAGAGACCTACTTGACCCTTGCTGGAGTGGCGGTCATGGTTATCTTAATGATTGCCGTTACTTGGAACGATATTATGAAATTATTTTTGAAATAGAAAAGGAATGAATCTGAATGAAACAAAGTAAAATGCTTATTCCAACACTTCGCGAAATGCCAAGTGATGCGCAGGTCATCAGCCACGCTTTGATGCTCCGTGCGGGTTATGTTCGTCAAGTCTCAGCAGGTGTCTATTCATATCTGCCACTTGCTAACCTTGTGATCGAAAAAGCTAAGAAGATCATGCGCCAAGAATTTGATAAGATTGGTGCGGTTGAGATGTTGGCTCCAGCCCTTCTCAGTGCTGACCTTTGGCGCGAATCTGGCCGTTATGAAACTTACGGTGAAGACTTGTATAAATTGAAAAATCGTGAGAAGTCAGACTTTATCTTGGGTCCAACTCACGAAGAAACGTTCACAGCGATTGTCCGTGAT
Source organism: Streptococcus sp. A12 (assembly GCF_905372335.1). GTDB lineage: Bacteria > Bacillota > Bacilli > Lactobacillales > Streptococcaceae > Streptococcus. The sequence continues at coordinate 21,153 of NZ_CAJPOU010000002.1, read as the reverse complement.
TCTGTCAAGTCTTACAAGCAATTGCCATTGAACTTGTACCAAATCCAGCCTAAGTATCGTGATGAAAAACGTCCACGTAATGGACTTCTTCGTACGCGTGAATTTATCATGAAAGATGGTTATAGCTTCCACGCTAACTACGATAGTTTGGATGTAACTTATGATGAGTATAAGGCAGCCTACGAGCGTATCTTCACTCGTAGTGGTTTGGACTTCAAAGCTATCATTGGTGACGGTGGAGCCATGGGTGGTAAGGATAGCCAAGAATTTATGGCCATTACTCCTTCGCGTACAGACCTTAACCGTTGGGTGGTGTTAGACAAGTCTGTTGCATCATTTGACGAGATTCCTGCGGAAGTGCAAGAAGAAATCAAGGCAGAATTGCTCAAATGGATGGTTTCTGGTGAAGACACCATTGCCTACTCAAGTGAGTCAAGCTATGCGGCCAACTTGGAAATGGCAACCAATGCCTACAAACCAAGCAACCGTGTTGTGACTGAAGATCAAGTGGCTCGCGTGGAAACGCCGGGTGTCAAATCAATTGATGAAGTCGCATCCTTCTTGAATATCTCTGAAGAGCAAACCATCAAGACCTTGGTTTATATCGCAGATGAGGAGCCAGTTGTGGCTCTACTCGTTGGCAATGACCAACTCAACGAAGTTAAGTTGAAAAACCACCTTGGAGCGGACTTCTTGGAACCTGCAACTGAGGCGGAAGTGAAAGAATTGTTGGGAGCGGACTTTGGTTCCCTTGGGCCAGTCAATCTTCCTGAAAATGTTAAGATTATTGCTGACCGCAAGGTGCAAGATAGCCGCAATGCTGTTGTAGGTGCCAACGAAGATGGCTACCACTTGACGGGTGTCAACCCAGGTCGTGACTTCACTGCGGAATATGTCGATATCCGTGAAGTGCGTGAGGGTGAAATCTCACCAGACGGACAAGGTGTTCTCAACTTTGCGCGTGGAATCGAAATCGGTCACATCTTCAAACTTGGAACTCGTTACTCAGCAAGTATGGGGGCAGATGTCTTGGATGAAAATGGCCGTGCTGTGCCAATCATCATGGGCTGTTACGGTATCGGTGTCAGCCGTCTCCTTTCAGCCGTTATGGAGCAACATGCTCGCCTCTTTGTTAACAAGACGCCTAAAGGTGAATACCGCTATGCTTGGGGCATCAACTTCCCTAAAGAATTGGCGCCATTTGATGTGCACTTGATTCCAGTCAATGTCAAAGACGAAACTTCTCTTGAATTGACAAGAAAGATCGAAGACCAATTGGTCAAGGCTGGCTACGAAGTCTTGGTAGACGACCGTAACGAACGTGCCGGTGTTAAATTTAGCGATAGTGACTTGATTGGTTTGCCAATCCGCATCACTGTCGGGAAGAAAGCAGCTGACGGTGTCGTAGAAGTGAAAATCAAAGCTTCAGGTGACACGATTGAAGTACATGCAGACAACCTGCTTGAAACTCTTTCCATTTTAAATAAATAAGCTAAACTGCCAGGTTTACCTGGCAGTTTTCTTTTGCTGAAGAAGTAGCTAGAATCCTGACTTTCCGAAGCGCTAAGAGGATTATTGCTATTGGTAAGAATTTACCCTTGAGCTGAATAGGTTAAAAACAATTTTTTGCAAAAAAAAAAACTAACCATGGCGAATAGCTTGGTTAGTTCAGTGTTCTAGACTGGTAATCTAGAGAAGTAGCGATCTAGTTCTCTTCGCTAGGGAAAGACTCTCCAAAAGACAACTCAGAGTATGGTATTTCAAAACTGTCTTTGTTATAAGTTACCTTGACTGATGTCGTTCCAAAGTCGACGAGGATGGGATGTCCTGAAGTGATGATGGTATAGCGATCAGCGGTTTGTTTGATATCATAGACTGTCGTTGGTCCGTAAAGGTAATCAGAAGAATAGATATCCCCTTTTTTAATTGTTTTCGTTATGGCAATAGTTTCTTTAGTAGGAGAATAGGATAAATTTGTAGACTTCTTTTCGGTTGATGTCTTGTGAAATAAAAGTTTGATGGTCATCACTTTTTGCTTGATAGTGAATGAAATTTTCATCGAATCGTTTCAGGGCATTTTGCCTAGTGAGATACAAACTTCCTCCCCATAGACATAGGCCTAAAACGGCAAGAGAAGCGATAGCAATCAGAACTGTTTTTTTAGTGAGACGCATAAAAACACCTTTAAATTTTATAGTAAATAGAATTAGAGTAAGAAACTCGGATGAAAAAATAGACGAAAATTTGCGAACAGGTAAAAGTACAAAAATGGATTAGAAAGCTTTATTCTTCTTCTGTCAAACCTTGCTCTTCGATAGCTTTAAAAAAGTCTTCAGGTTTATCTTTTAGTTTTTCAAAGAGGGTCCCTTTTTGGTCTGTCACGCCCAAAGCCGCCGCCACTTCATCTACATCCATCTTGGACAAATCAAAAGTGACAAATTGTCGAACCGTTTTTTTATCTGCAGAAATTCGAACTTTTAACTCAATCCCTTTGGCTTTGCTCATCGCTTCAAAATAGGGACTGCTTTCCATGTCTTCTTGATAATAGTCAGCTAGCTCTTCACGGCTTTTATCTTTTTCCTCTTCAGGAATCTCTTTTTCATGAATGAAAGAAAAAGCAGTCACCTTATCTTTTAGATAGTAGACTTTGATTTTAGTGACGACATCAGCACTGGCTGCACTTGAAAAAGTTTTCGTCTTCACCTTTTCTTCTTTGGCTTTCTGTTGACTCTGAGTTTGTTTGAGTTTGTTTTCTAGCTGGTTCTGACTAGGCGTGCTACAGGCAGTCAGGGTCAGCAGACAGGCACTGGTTAGTAAAATTTTTTTCACAGTGAAGGCTCCTTTTAATAAATATTCTGCTCTATTATATCATAACTGAGCCCCGTGAAAAATGGCTCGTGGATTGTGCAGGTTTCCTCGCCTGGCCCTATTCTTTTTCTGTCGAAAAACGGGCTGATTTATGGTAAAATAGGGTCACTACTGTACGAGGAAATATCATGTCAAACAAGTTTGAAATCTTAATGAATCAGTTGGGAATGCCTTTGGAAATGCGTGAATCAGACGCTTTTAAAGGGGCTGAAATCCAAGAGGTCATCGTCCATAAGCTCAGTCGTGTTTGGGAATTTCGTTTTGTTTTTGCCGAAATTCTTCCCATCACGATTTTTCAGGAGCTCAAAAACCGCTTGGCTGAGGAGTTTTCAAAGACAGGAAATCGAGCGGTATTTGAGATTCAGGTAAAGAATCCAACTTTTAGTGAGGAGCTCTTGCAAGCCTATTATCAGGAGGCTTTTGAAGATGGTCCCTGTGCGAGTCAGGGCTTTAAGAGCATGTATCAACACCTACAAGTCCGCTCTCAAGGAGAAGAGTTGATCATTAGTGGCCCTTCATCTGTGGATACGGAGCACTACCGGAAAAACCATCTGCCTAATCTTGCGAGTCAATTGACCAAGTTTGGTTTTCCTCATTTCCACTGTCGGGTCGAGGCGGATGACCAGATGACAGAAGAACTCCAGCAGGCCTTCGAGGCTGAAAAGGATCAAATCTTCCAAGCAGCTAATGAAGAAACCTTGCGGGCCATGGAGTCCTTGTCTCAAATGGCTCCACCACCAGCAGAGGAAAAACCGGCCTTTGATTTTAAGGCCAAAAAGGCTGCGGCCAAGCCCAAGCTGGATAAGGCAGAAGTCACTCCTATGATTGATATCACGACAGAAGAGAACCGCATTGTCTTTGAAGGAGTGGTCTTTGATGTTGAGCACAAGGTGACTCGGACAGGTCGGGTCTTGATCAATTTCAAGATGACCGACTATACCTCCAGTTTTTCGCTCCAAAAATGGGCTAAAAATGAAGAAGAAGCTCAGAAGTTTGACATGATCAAGAAAAACTCTTGGTTGCGGGTCCGTGGGAATATCGAGGTCAATAACTTCACACGTGATTTGACCATGAATGTCCAGGATGTCCAAGAAGTGGTCCACTATGAGCGTAAGGATCTGATGCCAGAAGGCGAGCGTCGGGTCGAGTTCCATGCCCATACCAATATGTCGACTATGGATGCCCTACCTGAGGTAGAGGAGCTAGTCGCAAAAGCAGCCAAATGGGGTCACAAAGCAGTGGCTATCACAGACCATGGAAATGTTCAGTCCTTCCCTCATGGCTATAAGGCTGCCAAGAAAGCTGGTATCCAACTCATCTATGGGATGGAAGCCAATATCGTTGAAGACCGCGTGCCGATTACCTACAATGAAGTTGATCTAGACCTTCATGAAGCAACCTATGTGGTTTTTGACGTGGAAACGACGGGACTTTCAGCGATTTACAATGATCTGATTCAGGTTGCCGCTTCTAAAATGCACAAGGGCAATATCATCGCTGAATTCGATGAGTTCATCAATCCAGGGCACCCCATTTCTGCCTTTACAACGGACCTGACAGGCATTACCGACGATCATGTTCGCAATGCCAAACCTTTGAAACAAGTCTTGGAGGAGTTTCAGGAATTCTGTCAGGATGCGGTTTTGGTTGCCCATAATGCCACCTTTGACGTGGGCTTCATGAATGCCAACTATGAGCGTCATGGCCTTCCAAAAATCACTCAGCCAGTGATTGATACGTTAGAGTTCGCGCGTAACCTTTATCCAGAGTACAAGCGTCATGGTTTGGGTCCCTTGACCAAGCGCTTCGGCGTTGCCTTGGAGCACCACCACATGGCTAACTATGACGCGGAAGCGACGGGTCGCTTGCTCTTTATCTTTATCAAGGATGTCGCAGAAAAACATGGCGTGACCAATCTAGCCAAGTTGAATGTGGATCTAATTAGTCCAGATTCCTATAAAAAGGCACGGGTCAAACATGCGACCATCTATGTCAAGAACCAGACCGGCTTGAAAAATATGTTCAAATTGGTCTCTCTTTCCAATACTCAATATTTTGAGGGTATTCCTCGGATTCCGCGGACGGTTTTAGATGCCCATCGGGAAGGCTTGATCCTGGGATCGGCTTGTTCTGAAGGAGAGGTCTTCGACGCGGTTGTCTCTCAAGGAGTTGACGCGGCAGTGAAAGTGGCCAAGTATTATGACTTTATCGAGGTCATGCCTCCAGTCATCTATGCGCCCCTCATTGCCAAAGAGCAGGTCAAAGATATGGATGAGCTCCAAACTATCATCAAGAGCTTGATTGAGGTGGGAGATCGCCTTGGCAAACCGGTCCTGGCAACAGGAAATGTCCACTATATAGAGCCTGAAGAAGAAATCTATCGAGAAATCATTGTCCGCAGTCTTGGGCAAGGGGCTATGATCAACCGGACGATCGGTCATGGAGAAAATGCTCAACCAGCCCCCCTGCCAAAAGCTCATTTCCGTACAACCAATGAAATGCTGGATGAATTTGCCTTTCTAGGGGAAGATTTGGCACGAAAATTGGTCATTGAAAATACTAACGCACTGGCAGAAATCTTTGAACCTGTTGAAGTGGTCAAGGGGGACCTCTATACGCCATTTATCGACAAGGCTGAAGAGACAGTTGCCGAATTGACCTATCAGAAGGCCTTTGAAATCTATGGCAATCCGCTACCTGATATTGTCGATCTACGGATTGAAAAAGAGTTGACCTCTATCCTGGGGAATGGCTTCGCCGTGATCTATCTGGCTTCCCAACTCTTGGTGCATCGTTCCAATGAACGGGGCTACCTGGTGGGTTCACGGGGGTCTGTCGGATCCAGTTTCGTGGCGACCATGATCGGGATTACCGAGGTTAATCCGCTTTCTCCTCACTATGTCTGTGGTCAGTGCCAGTACAGTGAGTTTATCACCGATGGTTCCTATGGTTCAGGATTTGATATGCCTAATAAGGACTGTCCTAACTGTGGGCACAAGCTCAGCAAAAATGGACAGGACATTCCTTTCGAGACCTTCCTTGGTTTTGATGGGGATAAGGTACCCGATATCGATTTGAACTTCTCAGGGGAGGACCAGCCGAGTGCCCACTTAGATGTCCGGGATATCTTTGGGGAAGAATACGCCTTCCGGGCAGGAACGGTTGGTACGGTCGCAGCCAAGACTGCATATGGATTTGTCAAAGGCTATGAGAGGGATTATGGCAAGTACTACCGAGATGCAGAGGTGGAACGTCTGGCCCAAGGAGCCGCTGGGGTCAAACGGACAACCGGTCAGCACCCAGGGGGAATCGTTGTTATTCCAAACTATATGGACGTCTACGACTTCACTCCGGTCCAGTACCCAGCAGATGACGTGAGCGCCGAATGGCAGACCACCCACTTTAACTTCCACGATATCGATGAGAACGTCCTCAAGCTCGATGTCCTGGGACACGATGATCCGACCATGATTCGCAAGCTCCAGGACTTGTCAGGCATTGATCCAAATGATATTCCTATGGATGATCCAGGGGTCATGGCCCTCTTCTCAGGGACCGATATCCTAGGAGTCACACCGGAGCAAATCGGTACCTCCACCGGTATGCTGGGGATCCCAGAGTTTGGGACCAACTTTGTTCGAGGCATGGTGGATGAAACTCATCCGACTACCTTTGCCGAGTTGCTACAGCTTTCTGGTCTGTCTCACGGTACCGACGTATGGTTGGGAAATGCCCAAGACTTGATCAAGGCAGGAATTGCGGACCTATCAACCGTTATCGGATGTCGGGACGACATTATGGTTTACCTCATGCACGCAGGACTCGAACCCAAGATGGCCTTTACCATCATGGAGCGGGTGCGGAAAGGCATGTGGCTCAAGATTCCTGAAGAGGAGCGCAATGGCTATATCGAGGCCATGAAGGCTAACAATGTCCCTGAATGGTACATCGAGTCTTGTGGAAAAATCAAGTATATGTTCCCCAAAGCCCATGCGGCTGCCTACGTTATGATGGCCTTACGGGTGGCTTACTTCAAAGTGCACCACCCTCTCTACTATTACTGTGCTTACTTCTCCATTCGGGCCAAGGCCTTTGATATCAAGACCATGGGTGCAGGCCTAGAAGCCGTAAAAGCGCGAATGAAGGAGATTGCTGAAAAACGTAAGAACAACGAAGCTTCCAATGTGGAGATTGACCTCTACACCACCCTTGAAATTGTCAATGAGATGTGGGAGCGTGGCTTCAAGTTTGGGAAACTAGACCTCTATCGCAGTGATGCGACGGAATTCATCATCGATGGAGACACCCTAATCCCGCCATTTGTCGCCATGGATGGATTGGGAGAGAACGTAGCCAAGCAGATTGTGCGAGCTCGCAAAGAAGGAGAATTCCTCTCTAAAACAGAGTTACGCAAACGTGGAGGCGTCTCCTCAACCTTGGTAGAAAAGATGGACGAGATGGGAATCCTTGGCAATATGCCAGAAGACAACCAGCTCAGTCTCTTTGATGATTTGTTTTGATGGAGACAAAACATTTATAAAAAGTTGATGAAGTTTCATCTTGATTAAAACTAAACAGCAAAACTAATAGTAGGCTATTGTATATCTAATAGATTTACAATAGCTTTCTTTTTTGTTATAATAATCAATAGAAAGAAGGTGAGAATATGTCAAAGACGAGTATGAGTATTCGTTTGGATAGTGAGGTCAAGGAGCAGGCCCAACAGGTTTTTAACCATTTAGGGATGGATATGACAACGGCCATCAACATTTTCCTCCGTCAGGCTATTCAATATCAGGGGCTACCGTTTGATGTTAGATTAGACGATAATCGGAAATTGCTTCAAGTGGTAATGGATGTAGAGCAAAATCGGAATATGAGCCAGTCTTTTGAATCTGTCTCAGATTTGATGGAGGATTTGCGTGCTTAAGATTCGCTATCATAAACAGTTTAAAAAAGATTTTAAGTTGGCAATGAAGCGTGGTTTGAAGGCAGACTTATTAGAAGAAGTCTTACATTTTCTGATTCAAGAAAGAGAACTTCCTGTTAGATATCGTGACCATCAACTGACCAACTCCAAGCATTTTCAAAGTGTTCGGGAGTGTCATATCCAGCCGGATTGGCTTTTGGTTTACAAAGTAGATAAGGACGAATTGATTTTAAACTTGCTAAGGACAGGAAGTCATAGTGATTTATTCTGATGGACTCAACAATCCTCGCTCGGTTTGAGGTTGGTTAATGATAGAAAATAAAAAAAGAGCAATACCCTGGAAGTCAGGGAAAGTCATCTCCATTCGCCTACGAAATGGTGTCTATGTCTTAGCACAAATGGTGCGAGAGCCCTATTTGGTGTTTTTTAACCATTTTAAGGAGGAAAATAGCTGGAAGGGAGTGACCTTGAAAGAGGAGAATATTCTCTTTTGCAAAGCAGTCACTCGTCAGTTTCTACGCTCTAGTCCTGTAACGATTGTCAAAGATCTTGAGCCTCTCTTCGATTATCGGCTGCCTAAAGAATGGATTTATAGCCATATGGGAGGGCATCCGATTACGGTTTCGGTGAAGGGACAGGAGCGCCAAGTAGCTGGTTTTGGTCGACGCTGTTCTTTAGTTCTAGCGGATAAGGACAGTGGTCAACCGGAGGATAATCCACTTATGGGCCTCTTCCAAGCTTATATCATACCAGATATCAAAGAACAGGATTGGGAACGGGTAGGTCAGGCTGAACACATGTCCATTGAAGTATTTCCAACACTCAATGAGCGTCTCTACCTTTGCTATCTTTATGGGAAAAATATAAATCCAGAACAAGATATCTCTTTGGGCAAGCCCCTGCTTGATGACTATGAAACTTATGTAGATATCCTCACTAACAGCCGAGAGGCTCAACGTCTCTATCTAGGAGAGTACGAAGAATAAGAAAGGACACTTGATGAAACTTAGAATTTTTGCGGAAAACAAGCCAGCTCAAAAGGTTTTTGAATATCAGTTAGAGCTTGCTGATCAGACAATTCTTCTATCGACAGCACTCTTGTCAGGTGCAATTGCTTTGGTAGGATTATTTTCTGCTTTGAAAGAAAAATAAATATAGAAAAGGATTGAACATGGTTTTACCAAATTTTAAAGAAAACTTAGAAAAATACGCAAAATTGTTGGTGGCAAACGGCATCAACGTGCAACCTGGCCATACCTTGGCTTTGAACATCGATGTGGAGCAAAGAGAATTGGCCCACTTGATTGTGAAGGAAGCCTATGCTTTGGGGGCACATGAAGTTATTGTCCAATGGGCAGATGATTTTACTACCCGTGAAAAATTCCTCCATGCACCGATGGATCGCTTGGACAATGTGCCTGACTACAAGATTGCAGAGATGAACTACCTCTTGGAACACAAGGCCAGTCGCTTAGGTGTGCGCTCGTCTGATCCAGGTGCCTTAAATGGTGTTGAGGCAGAAAAGCTTTCGGCTTCTGCTAAGGCTTTGGGCATGGCTATGAAACCAATGCGCATCGCTACTCAATCTAACAAGGTCAGCTGGACTGTTGCTGCAGCAGCAGGTTTAGAATGGGCGAAAAAGGTCTTCCCAAATGCGGCTAGTGATGAAGAAGCAGTGGATCTCCTGTGGGATCAGATCTTCAAGACCTGCCGGGTATACGAAGAAGATCCAGTCAAAGCTTGGGAAGAGCATGCAGCTATTCTCAAGAGCAAGGCAGATACTCTTAATAAGGAACAATTCTCAGCTCTTCATTACACAGCACCAGGGACCGATTTGACTCTTGGCTTGCCGAAGAACCACGTCTGGGAATCTGCTGGAGCTATCAATGCCCAAGGTGAAGGTTTCTTGCCAAATATGCCGACAGAAGAGGTCTTCACAGCTCCTGACTTCTGTCGTGCAGAAGGTTATGTCACTTCCACAAAACCTCTTAGCTACAATGGGAACATTATCGAAGGCATCAAAGTGACCTTCGAAAATGGAGAAATCGTAAACATCACAGCTGAAAAAGGCGATCAAGTCATGAAAGATTTGGTCTTCAAAAACAAGGGAGCGCGTGCCTTGGGTGAATGTGCCCTCGTACCAGACCCAAGCCCAATTTCACAGTCAGGCATCACCTTCTTCAACACTCTCTTTGATGAAAATGCCTCTAACCACTTGGCCATCGGGGCAGCCTATGCAACCAGTGTAGAAGGGGGCGCAGAATTCACAGAAGAAGAACTTGAAGCAGCTGGTCTCAACCGCTCAGACGTCCACGTCGACTTCATGATCGGTTCAAGTCAAATGGATATCGACGGCATCCGAGAAGACGGCACCCGCGTCCCAGTCTTCCGCAACGGAGATTGGGCAATATAGGGAGCAGGACAGAAATCGGTAGATGCAGTCTCGATTTCTACCTCGCTTTTTGGATTCAATGCTCGGGCAAAAAAGGTCCACAGGACCTTTTTAGTACCCCCGCCCAGTTGATTAGGAAGGGGCCTTGCTCCGCAATCCCTATTCGCCGCCTCAAAACAGTGTTTTGAGTAATCAACCACTGCGCTAAGAGACAAAAATCGGTAGATGCAGTCTCGATTTCTACCTCGCTTTTCGGTTTTAAGGCTCAGGCAAAAAAGGTTCGCAGGACCTTTTTAGTACCCCCGCACAGTTGATTAGGAAGGGGCTTGCTCCGCAATCCCTATCTGCCACCTCAAAACAGTGTTTTGGGCCATCAACCACTGTGCCGAGAGACGGAAATGAGCAACTAAGAGCGTTTGTTTTTAGAATACATCAATAAAGAGTTTGGTTTTAGCGACCAAGCTCTTTTTTTGTGTCAGCTAGTTTTAATGAAATATAGGGATAAAATTTTATAGCTTCTTCTCTTAATTAAAGAACCTTTCAAAGAAGCCTTGACGAGGGCCTGCTTTCTAGATAGACTGAAAGTAAGCGTTTACACACAACAAATTTTAGGAGGTCCTGATGAAATCACATCAACCACGTTATGCTATTCGCAAGTATGCTGTAGGAGTTGCTTCGGTACTGGTTGGCTTTTTTGCCAGCGGTCAAGTCGTAGCAGCAGATACGCCGAGTGTTACAGAAAGCCCTGCAACGACTCTTCCGACACAGCCAAGTGAAGGAGACTTGCCTCAGTCTGTTACCGAGGAAACTGCTCAGCCGGTAGTAGAAAAATCAATTGTTCCTGCTCCAATCGTCGAGCAAAGACAACCGACCCTACCTGATCGAGAATTGCGCGCATCCGATCTTGATCGCTTAATTCGTGAAGAAGCGATCTCTGTTACAGAAGCTGATGGGACAGCTAAACCTGTGACAATAGCGACTGAAACACCCGCTAAAGATCCAGAGCAAGAAGAAAAATTGGCCAAGAAAAAGGTCATCTCTATTGATGCCGGTCGCAAGTACTTCTCACCGGATCAAATCAAGGAAATCATTGATGAAGCTAGCAAGACGGGTTATACCGATTTGCATCTCTTAGTGGGAAATGACGGCTTGCGCTTTGTCCTTGATGACATGTCCTTGCAAGTGGGAGATGCGTCCTACTCAAGTCAAGCGGTCAAAGAGGCTGTAGAAAAAGGAACCAAAGCCTACTATGACGATCCAAATGGAACAGCCTTGACTCAGGCTCAAATGGATGAGATTTTGGCTTATGCCAAATCCAAGAATATAGGCGTCATTCCAACGATTAATAGCCCAGGGCACATGGATGCAATTCTGACAGCTATGGAGCAATTGGGGATTGAAAACCCTCACTTTAATTACTTTGGTACGAAAAAGTCAGAACGGACCGTTGATTTAGACAACCAAAAGGCTCTAGATTTCACCAAAGCCTTGGTGGACAAGTATGCGGCTTATTTCAGTGGCAAGACAGAAATCTTTAACATCGGCTTGGACGAATATGCTAATGATGCAACAGATGCCCATGGTTGGCAGGTCCTTCAAGCTAGCAAGCATTGGCCAGATGAAGGCTATCCAGATAAAGGCTACGAAAAATTCATCCAATATGCCAATGATCTAGCGGCTATTGTGAAAAAACACAAGATGAAACCAATGGCCTTCAACGACGGTATCTACTACAATGGCGATACCTCCTACGGAACCTTTGATAAGGATATCATTGTATCCTATTGGACAGGTGGTTGGAACGGCTATGATGTGGCTTCGTCAAAATTCCTATCTGAACTAGGCCATCAAATTCTTAATACCAATGATGCTTGGTATTATGTCCTCGGTCGGGACAAGGCTGGATCTGGTTGGTACAATCTCGATCAAGGTCTCGAAGGGATTTCCAAGTCAGCGATTGATGTTGTTCAAAAAAATGATGGGGCTAAGGTTCCCTTCATTGGTGGGATGGTAGCTGCCTGGGCAGATACGCCATCTGCAACCTACAAAGAAGAGCTACTCTTCAAGCTCATGCACGCTTTTGCGGATAAGAATGCGGACTATTTTGTAGCAGATCCTGAAGTCGTCGAAAAAGCTTTGGCGGAAGCTCCAACTGATTTAGACCACTACACACCAGAATCCCTAGTAGCCTTTACAGCAGCAAAAGAGGCGCTAGAAGGAGTAAGAGCAGACACGACTCGAGCAGAAGCTAAGGAACTGATTGCTTCTCTCAAAGCCGCTCAAGAGTCCTTAGTCTATACAGAAAGCTATGCCAAAGAGTTGGCAGACAAGGAAGCTGCTGAAAAACTAGCTAAGAGCAAGGTGATTTCCATTGACGCAGGACGCAAATACTTCTCGCTAGATCAGTTGAAACGGATTGTAGACAAGGCCAGTGAGCTAGGTTATTCTGACTTGCACCTCCTTGTCGGAAATGATGGCATGCGCTTCGTCCTCGATGATATGACAGTGGAAGCCAATGGCAAGACTTATGCCAGCGATGACGTGAAACAGGCCCTTCTCGAAGGAACCAAGGCCTACTATGACGATCCAAATGGCCAAGCCTTGACCCAAGCAGAAATGGATGAATTGCTTGCTTATGCGACTTCTAAAGGAATTGGCTTGATCCCAGCAGTCAATAGTCCAGGTCATATGGATGCTATCTTGGTAGCGATGGAAAAACTGGGTATTGAACATCCACAAGCGACCTTTGATACGGTTTCCAAGACAACCATGGATCTGACCAACGAAGAAGCAGTCAACTTCACCAAGGCCCTCATTGGCAAGTACATGGATTATTTCAAAGGCAAGTCTAAGATCTTTAACTACGGAACAGACGAATACGCCAATGATGCTACCAATGCCCAAGGCTGGTACTACCTCAAATGGTATGAACTCTATGGTAAGTTTGCGGACTACTCTAATAGTCTCGCTGCTATGGCTCGTGAAAAAGGCTTGCAACCAATGGCCTTTAACGATGGCTTCTACTATGGAGACGAAGATGATGTGACCTTTGACAAGGACGTCTTGATTTCTTACTGGTCTAAAGGATGGTGGGGCTATAATCTCGCATCACCACAGTACCTAGCAGACAAGGGCTACAAATTCCTCAATACAAACGGGGATTGGTACTATGTTTTGGGCCATAGAGGAGATCAAAGCTATCCACTCGATAAAGCTCTTCAACATTCAGAAACCGTTCCATTTGAACAATTAGCTTCAACCAAATACCCTGATGTGAAATTACCAGTGTCCGGAAGTATGTTGGGAATCTGGGCAGATGAACCAGCTAATGAATACAAGGAAGAAGAAGTCTTCCAGGTCATGGAAGCATTTGCCAACCACAATAAGGACTACTTCAAAGCTGACTATACAGCCCTTCGTGCGGCTCTTGCCAATGTTCCAACAGATCTTTCCATCTACACTGAGGAATCTCGTTCAGCTCTTGCAACAGTTCTAGATCAGTTAAATTGGAAGATCAGTCGTGCTCACCAAGAAAAAGTGGCAGAGCAGGTTGAACAGGTAACTCAAACTCTCAGTCAATTGAAACCAATCACTCAAGTGGGAAGCCAAGCAGAAGATGATGTCAGAGCCTTGGTAGCAGACAAACCAAGCTTGGAAGTCGTCGAAAAAGAACTGGATTTTGAAGTTGTTGAACGGACCAATCCAGATCTAGCCAAGGGTGAACGAAAAGCGGTTCAAGCAGGTGTCAAAGGCCAGCAGCGTGAATTTGTTGCGGTTTCTGCCCTTGATGAGAGCCGCCAAGTGCTAGGAACTGAAGTTTCGAAAGAAGCTGTTGCTGAGATTGTGGAAGTGGGAACCAAGGAGGCAGAAGTGATCACTCCGACTCCAGGTTTACAGGATGGTCCAAGTCCTCAACCAGACTTACCTCAAGTTGATCAAGGAGGTCATCATCAAGTAAGACCAGTAGTCCCTGAAGTGAAGCCACTTGTGAACGCTCAGCCAGCTCCAGTCGCTTCAGAACAAAAAACAGTAGAAGAAGCTCAGCCAGCACCGATGCAAGATCAAACACCGTCTAGTCATCAGCTTCCTCAGACTGGACAAGAATCTGTCCTAGGTTTGGCCTTGCTTGGAGCTGTACTTGGCGCAACTGGGATGAGTCTCAAAGGACGGAAAGAAGACTAATCAGCCCCCCGATTGAACTAAGTCTTTCTATTTTCCAGAGATGGAAGAGGAAAGACTTGGTTCTTTTTTTTGTATCGGAAACTGTACCCGGACAGTCCTCTCTTTTCCGCCTTGTTCAGCTCGGATGAACTTGATAAAATAAAAACATGACACGATACAAAGCAACTATTTCTTACGATGGAACTCTATTTGCAGGTTTCCAACGACAACCGCATGCCCGTAGTGTGCAAGAAGAAATCGAGAAGACCTTGATGCGTCTCAATCAAGGAAATCCTGTGACCATCCATGGAGCAGGCCGGACGGATGCAGGTGTCCATGCCCTTGGGCAGGTCATCCATTTTGATCTCCCCCAGCCACGGGACGAGGAGAAGCTCCGTTTTGCCCTCGATACCCAAACCCCAGAGGATATTGACTTTATCCGGGTGGAGCAAGTGCCTGAGGACTTTCATTCACGCTACCAGAAGCACAGCAAAACCTATGAATTCATCGTGGATTATGGTCGTCCCAAGAATCCCATGATGCGTCACTATGCCACCCACTATCCTTATCCTTTGGATGTGGAAAAGATGCAAGTAGCCATCCGAAAGTTGGAGGGAACCCATGATTTCACCGGTTTTACAGCTTCGGGTACCAGTGTGGAAGACAAGGTTCGCACGATTACAGAGGCTCGCTTGGTCGAGGACGTGGCAAATCATCGTCTTCTCTTTACCTTTTCGGGCAATGGCTTTCTCTACAAGCAAATCCGCAATATGGTGGGGACCTTGCTGAAGATTGGCAATGGACGAATGCCGGTGGAGCAAATTGACTTGATTTTAGAAAAGAAGGACCGCAATCTAGCAGGTCCTACAGCAGCGCCAAATGGCTTATATTTAAAGGAGATCCGTTATGAGTAATGAATTGATTCTAGCTATTTCAGGAAATGATATTTTTAGTGGGGGAGGTCTTCATGCAGACCTTGCAACTTATACGACTAATAAACAGCATGGCTTTGTAGCGGTGACTTGTTTGACCGCTATGACGGAGCACGGTTTTGAAGTGATTCCAGTGGATCCAACGACCTTTGCCCAACAGCTCCACTCTCTCAAGGATGTTCCTTTCTCTGCTATTAAACTCGGCCTCTTGCCAAATGTCCAAGTGGCAGACTTAGCCTTGGACTATGTCAAAGCTCATGCAGGTATTCCTGTGGTACTAGACCCCGTCTTGGTCTGCAAGGAAACCCATGACGTAGAAGTGTCAGCCCTTCGAGATGAATTGATCAAGTTCTTCCCTTATGTGACCATCATCACGCCAAACTTACCAGAAGCTGAGATCTTGACTCAAAGCAAGATTCAATCGCTCGACGATATGAAGGAGGCGGCGCGCAAGCTCCATGAATTGGGAGCAGCGACTGTCGTGGTCAAAGGGGGCAACCGCCTTAACAAGGAAAAAGCCATCGATGTCTTTTATGACGGGCAAGACTTTACGGTCTTCGAAGAAGATGTTTTAGAAAAGAATAATACAGGAGCTGGTTGTACCTTTGCCTCTAGCATAGCAAGCCAGTTAGTCCAAGGGAAGGCAACCTTAGAAGCTGTCAAAGCCTCTAAAGACTTTGTCTACCAAGCCATTCAAAAATCAGATCAATATGGAGTAGTTCAATATGACCAATAAACGGACCCAAGTAATCGCGCATTTAGCCATTTTAACCGCCTTGACAGTTGTGCTAGGCTATTATACCAAGTTGCCAACTCCAACCGGGATGGTGACCTTGTTGGATCTAGGTGTCTACTTTACCGCCTTTTATCTGGGGCGCAAAGAAGGAGCAGTGGTCGGTGGTCTTGGTGCCTTTCTCTTAGACCTCCTCTCTGGCTATCCTCAATGGATGTTCTTTAGTCTTCTTTTCCACGGAGCTCAAGGTTACTTTGCTGGCTTTAAAGGAAAAGCCCGTTACATCGGTCTGCTTCTAGGAACGGTTATCATGGTAGGCGGCTATGCCCTAGCATCAGCGCTCTTTTTAGGAAATACCTGGGTAGCGGCCATTGAAGAGGTTCCTCATAATCTTGTTCAAAACTTCGTTGGGATGGCTCTGGGATATGCTCTGTATCATTTCTTACCAAAGAAGGGAAATTAGAAGATGGAGTTAGAGCAATTAAAAAGAGAAACCCAGGAGATCTTGCTGGATCTATTATCCAAGGCCAATCTGCATCAGGGACAAATCCTCGTATTAGGCCTGTCCACCAGTGAAGTCGCTGGCGCAAGTATCGGGAAGAACTCAAGCCTGGAGATTGGGCAAGCCATTGTGAAAACCATCCTGGATACCCTAACTCCCAAAGGGATTTACTTAGCTGTCCAAGGATGTGAGCATCTTAATCGCGCTCTGGTGGTCGAACGTGAACTAGCAGAAAAGAAAGACTTAGAAATCGTCAATGTACTACCGAGCCTCCATGCGGGGGGGGCCGGACAGTTGGCAGCCTTCGGTTATATGAAAGACCCTGTCGAAGTGGAATATATCACAGCTCAGGCTGGTTTGGATATCGGGGATACTTCTATCGGGATGCATGTCAAGCATGTGCAAGTACCCGTTCGCCCTGTCTTGAAAGAACTGGGTGGCGCTCATGTGACAGCTCTAGCCAGTCGTCCAAAGTTGATCGGTGGGGCGCGTGCTACTTACCAAGAAGATCCGCTTCGGAAATCCTAATAGGAAGGAAACTAGTTCAGTCATGGACTAGTTTTTTTATTCCGGGACACTTCTTGAGATAGGAAAGAAATTTTTAATCTTTTGGTCTTCAGAAACCACTATAGAATTCCTCTAATAAGAAGCAGTTTCCACAAAACCAAGATGCCCAAAAACTTGCATTTTCGAAGTTTTATGGTAAAATTATTAGGAATGACTATATTATTTTAAGGAGAGACAGAATGTCTGTATCATTTGAAAACAAAGAAACAAACCGCGGAGTATTGACTTTTACCATCAGTCAAGACCAAATTAAACCAGCTTTAGACCGCGTGTTTGAGTCTGTTAAGAAAAACTTGAACGTACCAGGATTCCGTAAAGGTCACCTTCCACGTCCGATCTTCAACCAACGTTTTGGTGAAGAATCACTTTATCAAGATGCTTTGAACGATCTTCTTCCAGCAGCTTATGAAGCAGCAGTAAAAGAAGCAGGTCTTGAAGTGGTTGCTCAACCAACTTTTGACGTTGTATCAATGGAAAAAGGTCAAGATTGGACATTGACAGCAAATGTTGTTACAAAACCAGAAGTAAAATTGGGTGCTTACAACGACCTTGAAGTATCTGTAGAAGTTTCTAAAGAAGTAACAGATGAAGATGTAGATGCACGTATCGAACGCGAACGCAACAACTTGGCTGAATTGGTAATCAAAGAAGGACCAGCAGCTGAAGGTGATACCGTTGTGATCGACTTTGTAGGTTCTGTTGACGGTGTTGAGTTTGACGGAGGAAAAGGAGATAACTTCTCACTTGGACTTGGCTCAGGTCAATTCATCCCAGGTTTCGAAGACCAATTGGTTGGACACTCAGCTGGTGAGACAGTTGATGTCATCGTAACTTTCCCAGAAAACTACCAAGCAACTGACCTTGCAGGTAAAGAAGCAAAATTCGTGACAACCATCCACGAAGTAAAAGCAAAAGAAGTACCAGCTCTTGACGATGAATTGGCAAAAGACATCGATGAAGAAGTTGAAACTCTTGCTGAATTAAAAGAAAAATACCGCAAAGAGTTGGCTGAAGCGAAAGAAGAAGCTTACAAAGATGCAGTTGAGTCAGCAGCGATTGACCTTGCAGTAGAAAATGCAGAAATCGTTGACCTTCCAGAAGAAATGATCCACGAAGAAGTACACCGTGCTGTCAATGAATTCCTTGGAAACATGCAACGTCAAGGAATCTCTCCAGACATGTACTTCCAAATCACTGGTACAACTCAAGAAGATCTTCACAAACAATATGAAGCAGATGCAGCTGCACGTACTAAGACAAACCTTGTCGTAGAAGCGGTTGCTAAAGCAGAAGGCTTCGAAGCAACTGACGAAGAAGTAACTGCAGAAATCGAACAATTGGCAGCAGATTACAACATGCCAGTTGAACAAGTTCGTAGCTTGCTTTCACCAGAAATGTTGAAACACGACATCGCTGTGAAGAAAGCTGTTGAAGTGATCACAAGCACTGCAAAAGTAAAATAAAAAAGACGATCTTCCATCTTGATGGAAACAAGTCATAAGAAGAAAAGCTGAGGCCATGTGTCCCGGCTTTTCTCTTCTTATTGGCGCGGAATTTTCCTTTGACGAAAGGGGAAAATTATCGTACAATAGAGTGTAACGATAAATGATGTATTCTAGGGGTATCCTCTTTTTTAATGAAAAAGAGTGTTGCCTTGAGATAAAAATGAAGGAGATCTACCTTGGAATTAGAAGTATTTGCTGGACAAGAAAAAAGTGAACTTTCAATGATTGAAGTAGCCCGTGCGATCTTAGAGTCACGTGGCCGTGATCATGAAATGTATTTCAATGACCTGGTCAATGAAATTCAAAACTACCTCGAAAAATCAAACAGTGAAATTCGTGAAGCTCTTCCCTTGTTCTATACGGAATTGAATGTGGATGGAAGCTTTATCCCACTAGGAGATAACAAATGGGGGCTTCGCTCATGGTATGCGATCGATGAGGTAGATGAAGAAATCATCGCTCTTGAAGAAACAGATGAAGACGAAGAGCCTAAGAAACGTAAGAAAAAACGCGTCAATGCCTTTATGGACGGAGACGAAGACGCGATCGATTACAATGCGGATGATCCAGAAGACGAAGATGTCTACGAAGCAGATCCAGCGCTTACTTACGATGATGAAAACCCAGAAGATGAGAAGGATGAAGTGGAAGCCTATGACGCTGAAATCAATGAAATCTCACCAGACGAGTTGGATGAAGAAGTTGAGTTAAGTGACGAAGAAGACGAAGAAGAGTCTTACGAAGAAGAAGAATAATCCAAAAAACAAGGAATTCGTTCCTTGTTTTTTCTTTGCTTGAAGGACGCTTCAAGGAGGAGTATAATAAGGGTGTAAGGTTGCTGTAGCGCAGAAGGAGGAAGAGCATATGGACTGGATACTGAATCAAAGTTTGGTGGATTTGGGGATTGAGACAGTTGTAATCGGAGTGGCTAAACAGGTGGATCCACAAGCTCCCTTGTCTGCAACTTTTCTAGCTAAAAAGAAGGAGATGGAAGCCTGGGCCTTAAATTGTGATCTCAGCTCGGTGAAAGAGGAGGCAGTTGTACAAGGCTATATGGATTTGTTGAAGGAAGCGGGGCGTAGTGTCAAGAAGAACCCGCCGACCATTCTTGCTTTGATTAAGAATATCCAAAGTCGTGGCTTTCTTCCGACGATCAATAGTGTGATTGATATCTATAATGTCGAATGTCTCCGTTCCTTTTTAGCCATTGGAGGGCATGATTTGGATAAGATCCAGGGACCAATCGAGTTTACGATTAGTCAAAGAGAGGATACCTTTTTGCCCATTTTATCAACAGAGAAGCATGTTAGTGAAACCGATCCGGTCTACAGAGATCAAGAGGGCATCATGGCCTGGCTAGATGTGAGGGATGGTGAGCGCTATAAGATGGAGGAGACTACTCGCAATGCCCTCTTTATCATCCAGGGAAACCGAGCGACCTCTATAGAGATGCGCTTGGAAACACTGGAGCGGATTAGAGAAGATATGGCCTCTTGTATGCCTGATTTAGAATTTGAAAAATACCTGGTTACCCCTAGTGAGACAATTCTAGTTTCTTAAGAAAGTCCTCCTGTGATAGGGATGTGTCCTCAACTGGACATAAGAGAGACGTGAAGCAGCCGACGCTCTGCTTAACCTGTGAAAATCTGCAACCTTTGAAAAAAGTTTGAAAAAAATCTTGACAAGAAAGTAGAAGATTGATATACTAGTAAGGTACTCAATCGCGGGGATGGCGGAATTGGCAGACGCGCAGGACTAAGGATCCTGTGACCGCTTTAGGTCGTGAGGGTTCAAGTCCCTCTCTCCGCATCGGATAATCAAGACAGCTTCGGCTGTCTTTTTTCTTGTTCATATAGCAGAAAGATCGATTGAAAGAGAAGAAAACGCTTTAAAGCTTCAGGAAAAGCTAGCATTTTCAATGAAAAAGTGATAAAATAAACAATGTAAGTGGTTTAACCACAATAAATTAGAGGAGGCCTACTACTAATGGCAATCGTTTCAGCAGAAAAATTTGTCCAAGCAGCTCGTGACAATGGTTACGCAGTTGGTGGATTTAACACAAACAACCTTGAGTGGACTCAAGCTATCTTGCGTGCAGCAGAAGCTAAAAAAGCTCCAGTTTTGATCCAAACTTCTATGGGTGCTGCTAAATACATGGGTGGTTACAAAGTAGCTCGCAACATGATCGCTAACCTTGTTGAAGCAATGGGTATCACTGTACCAGTTGCAATCCACCTTGACCATGGTCACTACGAAGATGCTCTTGAGTGTATCGAAGTTGGTTACACTTCAATCATGTTCGACGGATCACACCTTCCAGTTGAAGAAAACCTTAAATTGGCGAAAGAAGTTGTAGAAAAAGCTCACGCTAAAGGTATCTCAGTTGAAGCTGAAGTTGGTACAATCGGTGGTGAAGAAGACGGTATCGTTGGTAAAGGTGAATTGGCACCAATCGAAGATGCTAAAGCAATGGTTGCTACAGGAATCGACTTCTTGGCAGCAGGTATTGGTAACATCCACGGTCCATACCCAGCAAACTGGGAAGGTCTTGACCTTGACCACT
>NZ_CAJPOU010000001.1 GCF_905372335.1 Streptococcus sp. A12 | reverse complement strand
CTAAAGGCTTAAAGTGTTCAATATACTGAAATGGCTCGATCTTATCAAATGGATAAACTAGGTTATTTTGAAATCCTCTAGCCTCGTAAATTACCATTTTCAACCCCCAAAAAGTTCAAGATATCACTCACTTTATAATAGGCCTTCCGTGTATCTTCTAGCGGGGGCTGGTAGCGTCTTAGCCCTGCATTTTCCCACTTTTGGAGTGTTTTATATTTTATATCTAATTCGTCCATGGCTACCTGGGCTGAAATTAAACCCGTTAAACGTGGTTTGACTGTATCACGCGCTCCCAAGTAATTCTCCACAAGCTCCAGAACGCCATGAGCTAGCTCCTGCTCACTCTCTTTACTGAGACTAAACATATTCATTATCTCCTTTCAGTAATGGCTTATAACTCTCTAAATCAGCGTTTAAAAGGACGGCTAGACGCTTCTGCTCCTCTTGTACTTGGTTATAGAATGCCTTTGCACCGTCCAACAACTCTTCCTGATTGGCTGGGATAAAATACCCTCTAAAAGCTCCATTACGTACACCGACGATAGGAACACCGTAGCGCGTGATCAGACGGCTGATGATATCCTGTACGGTTCTTTCTGATAACTTGGTAATTAGGCTGATTTCTGCCCCTGTAATTGAGTTCTCAGCCCCTACCTTGATAAAATTAAGCACACGTCTATAGTTCTCTGGTAGCGGTGGTAGTGTCATTCTGTTACCTCCCTTTCTTTGCTGATTAGGATAATCTGTCCCTTATCCCACATATCAGAAAAATCTGTTAGGGTTTCTAATACTCGCTCTAGCTGATTTTTTTCCTCGATACTGTAGCAATCAAATTTATCTTCTAGGGAAAAATCTAGCATAGTCTGAAAAGCCTCATTTAACCACTGACCAAAGTTTTCTGCCCGTGATTTTGCAAGGTCAAATTGTTTGTCTTTTGTCATATTTCTCCTCGTTCTAATTGTATCTTTTGCCTGTTAGCTGAATATAACGCCCATAGCAAGGGTCTAAATCCTCGCTAGGTGTTTCTATCGTCTGTTTGCTTTCTCGCTCAAATTGGGTGCTTTTTTTGCGGTCTCGGTGGTTTAAATAAAGCAGTAAGCCAATCAATACCATCATGAAGATAACCGCCTGTGTATTGGTTAAATCTAGTTCATTCATGTTATGCCCTCGCCTTATAGTTCTTGATGTAGTCCACTTGGTCGCTTCGTCCCATCTTCAGGAAGTCGTCCACCTCTTCGGTGCTTACTTTTCGATCTACAAAATCAGCAATAAACTGAAAGAGTTTCGGGCGTTTTGCCTTGATTTCAGTCATTACTTCATCAAATTCTGCTTGTGTCATGTTGTCTAGGTCAAGTGTCATTGCATTGCCTCCTCAAACTTCTCTATAAGATGATCTTTACTTACTTTCCGATTAGCATTTTTAGAATTAAAAAGAATATCTTTTAAGGTTATAGTAGCCTCTAAATACTCCTTTTCAGCATGTTCTATATATGCCTGTTGATCTGCTTCGTTGTCAAAAAAATACTTAGCTTGACGTTTAAAGAATGCTTGTCGCATAGCGTCCATTTCAAAAATACCAGGGTGGAAAAACATTCCTGTAGTGCTTTTAGAAATGTTCTCAATTTTTTTGCTGTCGTTTAGTTCTGGTAACTCTAACCAAAGTAAACGGGACAAATCTTCTTTGATGGACTTTGTCTGACTTGCCAATAAAGAAAGTCTTCTTAGGCCATTTTTTTCGCTAATTTCTCGCATTTCTGCGCTAATTCTATCTATACATCTAGCCAAATTCTCGTATGTTGTTTCTGCCATGGTATTTACTCCTTTTTCAGTGTTTGTGTAATTGCCTTGATGGGCTTTTTAATGGTTGTTTCCTATACTAGCCAATTCCCGCGCTCAGAGTCGCCAAATTGAAAGTGTGAGAAAGTACCAGTTTAAAGAGTTAGCGCTCTCCGTATGGTCAAAATGTCCTAAATATGCTATAATCTAGGTATAAATCTTTACTAAAACCTCTTTAATAATAGCTTGCCTGCTTTTTGTTAATTTTGTTTTAGTGATAGTGTGAAAGGCTCTGCGGTGTGGTTATTGCTAAGCCTTTTTTTGTTGCGATCACGCGCTTTCTAGGCGTGTTTTTTTATTTCTGAATACCATGGCCTTTATTTCCTGATAGCTCATATTTAAGCTAATCATAGCTATCGCCATATCCTCAAATGCTTGGTACTGTTCCAACTCCTCGCTGGTCAAGCTATCAATGCCATTGTAGCCCCCACGTTCTTCTACTAACTGCTTAGCGTTCCTGTCGGTCACTGCCTTCAGTAGCAAGTTGTTCATGGTGCTATGCGCGTGCTTTGGTGCTTGATCCCAGTTCTCAATGCTGTCATGCAGTATTTTTCTTTTTGGCTTTTCTAGAGCCCTCTGCATACGAAAATTAGAAAGCTCCTCACGCATTTCAAAGAATGCTTTGACTAGGTTTGTTTTGAAGTTGGCCACTTGCTCAGTATTCTTTAAGAAAGTAACTAACAAGGTCGCTTGTTGCTCATTCAAGATATAGTCCTTGGTATTCTGGCCACTTTCCATAGCTTGGATTTTAAATCCAACCTTTCCGAACCGTTCAAACCTTGCTTGATGTTTGCGGATCGTTTTAGTTATTGTATGATGTTGCAATCCTGTGCACTCTGCAACAATACTACTTAATGTATACGGCTCTTTTTTGCCGTCCATGTATACTAGTTCCATTGGTCAGCTCTTTTCTAATCTTCTGGTGTCAGTAGCTCATCTAAGGTTACGCCCAGATATTTCGCAACTTTTAGCAAGGTTTCTGTTTCAGGGTTTTTTGTACGTTCATAGTACAAAGCTGTCAAAGTGGTTTTAGAAACACCCGTAGCTTCGTGAACGTCTGAAACTTTCTTGCGTTGCTTTGCTAAAATAATTCTAAGATTATTTTTCAAAGTTTTGCCCTCCTTGTTGTAATTCTATATTTACAACTTTGATGTTTTTTTGTAAGTTGTTGTTTACAGTTTACAAAAAAACAAAATAACTGTCAAGTAATATTTACAAATCATTGAAAAAAAAAACATCGTGATGTAAAATAGGTTAGTAAGGAGAATACCTATGATAAAAACAAACTTAAAAGAATTACTCGAAAAAAATAAACTGAGTATTAACAAATTATCAATGGAAACAGGCTTATCCCGCCCAACTCTAACCTCTCTCTTAAATAACGATAGTAAAGGAATTCAGTTCGATACACTCGAAACTCTTCTGGATTTCTTCAATATTCCTATTTCAGATTTTTTCACTATTACTGACAGAGAGATATTATTTTATTTTCAGGAAGTATTAAACTTTGATAACTTAGAAATAGTAGAAAATTCAACGATTCATAATAGTCAAAATGATGACGGTTCTGTAAATATAAAACCTAGTGAAGCTTTTTTATATAATTGCCAAGTGGTAGATCACCAAAACAAAACAAAACCGTTCTCTCTTATAGTGTCTCCGATAGAACAAGAAAAGAAATTGCTAATAATAAACCTAGCTTTTTTTAGAGCTAATCAACAAAATAAAGCTGAAGATACTTCTGATATAAATAAATTTCTCTCAAGGCTCAATAATGAAGCGATTATAAATTTAATTCAAAGCGTTATATCAAATTGGTTAAAATATTACACAAAAATAAACGAACTTGATTTATTCTTAAATTCAATGGTATTTGTAGAGATTGTTGTTTTTGGGTTTAAAACCAGGATACCTGTAGTTGTTGATATTCATAAAGAGAATACAATTGTAAAACTGTCTTTTGAAACATATATAAAAAACTCACCTAGAGTTGGGGACGATGTCTTTAGTTCTAAAATTTCTTTTATTAATGCAAAGGAAGATTAACCCACGCGCCACAATGTTCAACAATCCTGAAGCGCGTGTTTTCTCGTTGTTCGCTCTTTGTTCGCTTAACACCTATACTATCAACTAATGTTACAAAATAAAATTTAAAAACAACTACCGACTAACTTGTACTAGATGAGTATCTATAATTCGTTGGTGATCTTTAGGAGATTATTATGGCAAAGAAATTATCTAAAAACGAATCATTAAACTTTAAAAATGAAATGCTAGCAAAATTTGATGACTATCTAACTGGATTAATTGAAGGAGAACAAAAAGCAAAAGCTGAAAAAATATCTTTTTGGATTTTAGACTGGATTAACTATTTAGATAGAGAAGAAAACTTCTCTCCGAACAAAATGCTAAAATACAAGCGCGGAAGTATTGTTAAAGTTCATTTAGGATTTAATGTTGGTAGTGAAGAAGGTGGATTGCATTACGCTATTGTAATAGATGCGGATAATGATTTAAGTAATCCAGTGTTCACTGTCATACCTCTCACTTCTGTTAAAACTCATACCGATTTAGATAAACTTGGCAAAAATCAAATTTTTATTGGTAATGAGATTTATGAAAAATTAACAAATAAACTTAAGAAATTACTCAGTAAATTAAGCAGTATTCAATTACCAGAAGCCACTGAAGAAGAACTGGCCCAATTTCAGAACGAACTTGCTTACGCAAAACGAATTAAGGCAGAAATTGATAAAATGAAGACAGGTAGCATAGCTCTAATTGGTCAAGTTACTACTGTAAGTAAACTGCGTATTTTCGACCCAAGAAATAGATACGGGGTACTTAAAGGTCTTCGTGTTTCGGATGATATCCTCAACAAAATTGACGAACATCTTCAAAAAAACTTTTTCAAAAAATAAAAATAATTGACATTCAAAAAAAAGAGGCTTATAATAATAGTACATAGCTCCTTGCGAGCATTAAGAAGACGCTATCCCTTTGCGGATACATGAGCCTGTTCATTGAACAGGCTCTTTTTTGTCAATAAATCCCCATGACTTAAAACGTAGCATTAACCCTATATTCGTCTTGTTTTTTATTCTGGTACAATTACCGTCTAACTCCTTAAAATCGAATACAGGGCAAACTGTGGAGCCCTAGCATGATATAAACCACACACTAAAACCTTTTTAATAATAGCTTGCCTGCTGATGAATTAGAAAGGTTTAGATCATGAACATTACAGAATACAAAAAGAAAGACGGTACAATAGTGTACCGCACCAGCTTATATCTTGGTATCGATTCAATCACGGGTAAGAAGATTAAAACAACCATTTCAGCCCGTACCAAGAAAGAAATTAAGAACAAGGCTTTACAAGCAAAATTTGAATTTAAAAAGAATGGTGCAACTCGTACCGCTTTTACTCAATTTGAAAACTATGGTGAATTAATGGATAGTTGGTGGGAAAACTACTCACTCACAATCAAACCAAACTCACGAAACGTTATTAAAGGACAGTTAGAAAACCATCTGCGCCCAGCCTTTGGTGCATACAAACTTGATAAGTTGACCCCTGCTATAATTCAACAACAAGTCAACAAATGGGCAAAGGATTACAACCAAAACAATGGGGGATTTAAACTATATGGGCAACTCCATTCTTTCAACAAGCGCATATTACAGTATGCAACCTCATTACAGGCGATACCGTTTAATCCTGCAAAAGATATAATAGTTCCCAAAGTCAAAAAAGAGAAAACAAAGATCAAGCATTTCACAGATTCAGAATTAAAACAATTCTTTGAATACTTGGATAGCTTGGATCAAACAAGATTTAAAAATCTCTTTTGTGTCACTCTTTACAAGTTCCTGCTTGCTACGGGTTGCCGTATTAATGAAGCATTGGCACTGGAATGGTCTGATATTGATCTAGATAATGCTATTGTTCACGTCACAAAGACACTAAATTATAAACTAGAAACCAATAGTCCTAAATCAAAAGCTAGTGACCGTGAAATTGATATTGACCCTAAAACAGTTTCTATGCTCAGGCAATATAAGCACCGACAAATTCAAGAAGCTTGGAAGATTGGTAAAACTGAAACTGTCGTTTTCTCAAATCTCATTAAAAAGTATTTAAATTATAATTCGCTGGAATACAATTTAAAGGTACATTTTACAAGAGCAAACGTTCCTAATATTGGTTTCCACGGTTTCCGACACACTCACGCTAGTTTGTTATTAAATGCTGGAATACCATATAAAGAACTCCAGCACCGACTAGGACACTCCACGTTATCTATGACAATGGATACATACAGTCACCTCTCAAAAGAGAGTGCAAAAAAAGCCGTGTCAATCTTTGAAACGGCACTTAAAAATATCAAAAGTTCCTAAAAAGGAGAATATTTTTCACTTTGAGATACGTTAATCCCTTATGTATCAAGGGTTTGGCGTATCTTTAAATTATAGCTTCAAACTATAATGAAAAAAAGAGGTGGGATAGCCCCAACCTCTACTGGTTATGAAATATGAAATTTATTTCGAAGACTAGCTGCCTTGCTACCAATGAAGCGATCTAAGAAACGAAGACGAAGACCGAGACCACCGTATACGACGATTCCAACACCACCAATCAGAGCTACATAGACCATGCTGGTCACTCGACCATTTGGTTTGATGACCAAGCCAAGGATAAAGCCTGCAACTAGGACCACCAAGAGCATGATCAAGGTGAGAATGGCTGTCAATAAACTTCGTTTGAAGACTGTCTTGCGATTGAAATGAGTCACCTGATGAATTTCCTTGTACATAAGAACAATCGGAATCATGAGACCAATTGTAGTAGAAAGAAGAGGACCATAGGCTTTAAAGACATAAATGAACGGTACTTGGAGAATCAGTTTTACCAATACTCCATAGCCAAAGTAAAGAATTGCCTTCCGATTTTGGAAAAGAGCCTGGATCATTGGAGAGAGAACCGTATACAAGCCTAGGATGACCGTTTGTAACATCGCTAGGATAAAGAGCCCCAAAGCCAGGGAATCCGGTTTCCCGTAAAAGACCGTATAGAGAGGCTCTGCAATGGCTACTGCTCCAATCGTCGCTGGAAGCAAGAAGGCTACTAGCATGGTCAAATTATCTTGAACCAGCTTACCTGCAGCTCGGAAATCACCCTTGACATAGTTCTCTGTTAGGAGAGGGATTCCCACCCCACCGATCGATGTCGCAACTGCAATTAAAATCATGGTGATCTTGTTCGGATTCGCTGAAAAGTAGCTGAACTGAACCAACAGCTCTGAACGAGTGAAGTTGGTGAACCAAGACATGACATTGCTATAGGTCATCTGGTCGATGATTTGGAAGAGTTGAATGGCTGATCCTGTCACAATGAACGGAATTGCTTCACGAATAGTATCCCACAAGAGAGCCTTGGTATCAATCTGGCTATCAGACTCTGGGCGATGGATAATGTGCTGTAGAAGCCCTGTTTTCCAGAGGTAATAGACGAGGACTAGAAGACTCGCTCCCATCCCAATAAAGGCTGCAAAAGTGGACTGGGTCACAGCTTCAACGTAATCACCTGAGCCGACCTTCATAATGAAGTAGGCTGTCAAGAGCATCCAGATAACCCGAATCACTTGCTCAGCAATTTGACTGATGGCATAAGGTTTCAGATTGTTATGCCCTTGGAAGAAGCCACGAATGACACTCATGGAAGGGAAAATCAAGACTGCCCAAGACAGGCTCTGCATGACAGGGATTAGGTCTTTCCCACCTCCAGACAGATTTGCAAATACTTGAGAAAGCACATACATGATAATAGCAAAAACCAAGCCCAATAAAGACATGAACTTAAGGAAGCCACGAATCATGGCAAAACTGTGCTCTTCTTGCCCCTTGGTATTGTACTTGGCCACCTGCTTAGCGACTGCTACCGGGACGCCTGCTGTTGAAATCAGCAAAAACCAAGCGTAGATATTGTAGCCCATGGTAAAGAGACCGTTTGCCTCTGCTCCATGTTTACCCATCCAAATATACCAAGGGATGATATAGGCCGCACCTAATAGACGACTAATGAAATTGCTGGCTGTTAACCAGACTGTACCTCGAAGCATCTGGGCCTGTTGATTACTTGTTTCGTTACTCATATGTTTCCTCTGCTTTATAGTCTTCTTTCATTATAAACTTTTCCTTTACACTTGTAAAATAAGGTCTTTCAGTTTAAAATAGGATTATGATAAAGATAGAAACTGTACTAAACATTTTAAAAAAGGATCACAACTTTCGTGAGATCCTACAAGACGGAGAATACCACTATTCAGCAAGTGGTGTTTCTTTTAATCAAATTAGCTACGATAGTCGAAAGGTCAACTCCGAGACCCTCTTTTTTGTCAAGGGGGCTAATTTCAAGAAGGAATTTTTGGAGCAAGCGATCGAGCAAGGTCTCCAGTGGTATGTCGCTGAGCAAGACTTTGAGGTCAGCATCCCAGCCATTATCGTTACGGATATCAAACAGGCTATGAGCTTGATTGCCATGGAATTCTATGGCCACCCTGAGCGCCAGCTAAAACTCTTAGCTTTTACAGGAACCAAGGGCAAAACGACTTCTGCTTACTATGCCTACAAGATTCTTGAGCAAGGACACCGTCCAGCCATGCTATCCACTATGAATACAACCTTGGATGGCAAGACCTTCTTCAAATCAACCTTGACCACTCCAGAAAGCATTGATCTTTTTGAAATGATGGCCCAAGCAGTTGCCAACGATCGGACCCACCTGATTATGGAGGTTTCTAGCCAAGCTTATTTGGTGAAACGGGTTTACGGTCTGACCTTTGATGTCGGTGTCTTCCTCAACATCAGCCCTGACCATATTGGACCAATTGAACATCCAACCTTTGAAGACTATTTCTACCACAAACGTCTCTTGATGGAAAATAGCCATGCTGTTGTCGTCAATAGCGATATGGATCATTTTGAGATTCTTGCGGAACAAGTCGCTGAGCAAGACCACGACTTCTACGGTAGTCAATCAAGTAACCAAGTTCTGAACTCAAAAGCCTTTAGCTTTTCTGTCACAGGCAAGTTAGCTGGCGACTACGATACCCAGCTCATCGGTCACTTCAACCAAGAAAATGCTGTGGCTGCAGGTCTTGCCTGCCTTCGTCTAGGTGCGAGCCTCGAGGATATCCAAAAAGGGATTGCTAAGACGCGCGTTCCTGGCCGAATGGAAGTCTTGACTCAGAAAAATGGGGCCAAGGTCTTCATCGACTATGCCCATAATGGAGATAGCTTGAAAAAACTACTCTCAGTTGTTGAAACCCATCAAACGGGGACCATTTCACTGGTCCTTGGATCAACCGGTAATAAAGGAGAGAGCCGCCGCAAAGACTTTGGCTTACTTTTAGAAGAACATCCTGAGATCCAAGTCTTCCTCACAGCTGATGATCCCAACTATGAAGATCCTTTGGCTATCGCTGAAGAGATTAGTAGTTTCATCACGCGACCTGTCGAAAAAATCGCAGATCGCGAGCAAGCCATTCAAGTGGCTATGGCAACGACTAGCAAGCCTGAAGATGCTGTTATTATCGCTGGAAAAGGAGCTGACTGCTACCAAATCGTCAATGGCGTAAAAGAAGAATATCCGGGTGATGCCGCCATTGCTGAACGTTATCTATAATCAAACGAAACAAGGCTAGGAAATTTTCCTAGCCTTGTTTATTGTTTGATAAACATCAGCCTTTCCTTGTCCAAGTCCACTGCTAATTCATATTTGCCTTCATCATTTTTGCGGATATAGCCTAAGACTTCTAAACTATCGACAAAGATGTCTCTGCGCTTTTGCTGGACTACTTCTTTTTTGAGGAACTTGAGCAAAAAGCTGGTCATATACTTGAGAGCATACTCGGGATTGACATCGCCCAAAATAGCATAGAGCTTTTCTTGTTCCTCTGTCAATGGATATTGGTGTTGCACCTTGTAGAAGTAATTGGAAAGTGTCTGTGCATTTCGTTCGAAGTCAGTCTCCTCTATGAGAATTGCTGCATTGGTAGTATTGTGGAGTTCTGTTTGGAAGACCTTGGCTTTTAATTCTTGATAAACTGCACTGTCCTCTCGAACAAAGACCTCTTGATCCAGTTCAACTCGATCAGCTGACTCTAAGAAAGGCAAATTGAGAGTGTAGCGTTTATTTTCTCGAAGGATGAAGCCCGCTTTGATATACTCTTCCATCAGCTTGTCTACTGGCCGATCTGGAAACTGGGCCTTGATTTCTCGGAGGATCACATCATCATGCTGGTCCAGATAGTCCACCAAATCTATAAAAAATGGCTTCCGAGTCAAACGGGAGGGATTAAAAATCTGAATCATGAAGATTCCTTTCTTTACATTCTAAAAGAGGGGATGCTGCTAGTTGACTAGGATTGGTCCCTGGTTGATTCAGAGGCACAGAAAGTTCGAGTTTGCTGTAATATTCCCTCCAAAAATCACTAATCTCCTGCTCCCCATCCCCAAATTTCATGGGAATAGTTTCAAAAATCGGTAGGATTTCAGCGATGTACTGAGAGCAGTAAAAGCCAGACCCATCTGGATAAAAAGAGGCATTATAGGGTGCACCCAAATGTTTGCTAGCTCTCTCCTTTACCAAGTCAGCTTCCAGCTCTGGATAGACATAAAGATCGTAGAGATGAGTTGGTTCAAAAAATTCAGCCGGTTCTTGACAAATGACACCAGCTTGCCCACTAGCATGGTAGATGAAACCGTCCAAAAAGATTGCTACATGACTATAGTTCCCAGTAGAAGCCTGGATGGCCTGACCCATATCTGAAAGGTCCTTCACAAAAATCAAATCGCCATTTTCTAACATCTTTCTCTCCTAGAAAAAAAGGAGCCGAAACCCCTTTAGCTATATGGAAAACACCGTTTTCTCGTGTCAATCTCCAGTCAAATAATTACCATTTAAATAATTCATTAACTATATTATAAGAATCACTCTAGCTGAAAATAATAAAGCAGACCCAAACTTCCAAAAGACAGAACTAAGTATTGGATTCCTATTTGCAATCCATACAAATGCCAAAAACTACCACTAACTAAAATAAAAATCGACGTCTCAGCAACAAGGCGATGCCATTTTTTAAAAGCATATGGAGATTTTGGTGCCATGTATCGCGCCCAAAATAAGATTAATAGAACTGCTAGAAGAAAAAATAGGAATTTTTCCAGCCAAGAAATTTGTATCACAGATACGGAGAAAAGACCAAGGATTGCCACAACCTCAACCAAAAAGCGCAGTCCTTCAATCAATCGCATCATGCTATCACCTTCTATAAATAGTCAAATTAACAGTTCCAAATATTCATTAAGAATTACCCATTAAAGCTTTCAGTCAACTGAGGCACCACTTGTTTCTTACGTGAAACAGCACCTGGAAGGAAAGCGTGGTTGTTTTCAAGTTTGAAGTTGAAAGCTGCTTGGACCTTGTCCATGTTTGAACCAAGAGCCAAAATTTCTGAGTTTGAATTGACGATGTCTGTAATCATCAAAACAAAATCTGAGTAGCCGTTTGCCGCATTAGCCTCTTGCATTGCTACTTCGATTTCTGCTTGGCGTTCCAAGACTTCAGCAATATCAACAGTATTGACTTGGGCAACACGAATCTTATTTCCGTTGAGTTCAAAAGTCTTAGCATCGATGTCAATCAATTCTTCAGCAGATTTGCTGGCCAAGTCTGTACCAGCCTTCAACATAGCAAGACCGTACTCTTCCAAGTTCACACCTGCTAATTCTGCCAACTCAGGAGCAATGACTTTATCGGATGGGTGTGTTGTTGGTGATTTCAAAAGAAGAGTATCTGAAATCAAACCTGAAAGCATCAAACCTGCGATTTCTTTAGGAACAGCTACACCATGCTCTTTGAACATGCGGTAAACGATAGATGAAGCTGATCCAACTGGTTCCAAGCGCATGTAAAGTGGGCTGGCAGTTTCAAAATTAGCCACACGGTGGTGATCCACCACACCATATACTTCTACTTCAGCGATATCTGAAACAGATTGTTGGAATTCATTGTGGTCCGTCAAGATGACTTGCTCTGCACCTTCTGCTTTAGCTGATGTGATGACGCGTGGTGCTTCCACACCAAAATAGTCCAACACGAAAGCTGTTTCTTCATTTGGAGTTCCAAGAGCCACTGCTTCTGTATCCAAACCATAAGCTTCTTTTGCAAGATAAGCAAAAGCTACAGATGAGCCGATGGCATCTGAGTCAGGATTTTGGTGACCAAAAACGAGAATTTTTGACATGTTTCTACCTCTTCATTTTCATTTGTATATTCACTCTATTTTAGCACGTTTTTCCGTTTAAAGAAAGGGAATAGTTGTTCATTTCATCAGAAAAAGACAGCTGAAAGGACCAACTGTCTCGATTTATTTTATCCTTTAACCCGTTTCAGGTAATCTTGGTAACTTTCCGTTTCCATCAAGTCCTTCGCATTTTGAACCCGTTCTTTTGTCGGTGGTTTCACACCCTCCAACTTGTATGGAATGCCCAATTCCCGCCATTTGAATTCCCCCATAGTATGGTAAGGCAGAATTTCAAATTTATCAACATTTTTGAGGGTTTTAACAAATTTCCCAAGTTCGATCAAATCATCATCGCGGTCTGTTAAGCCTGGTACCAAGACGTGGCGAATCCAGACGGGTTTTCCAATATCAGACAAGTACTTGGCACAGGCCAAAATATTCTTGTTTGTCTGACTGGTTACAAATCTGTGCCGTTCATCGTTAATTTCCTTGATATCCAGAAGCACCAAGTCTGTCACTGCCATTAATTTATCAAATTTTTCCAGGTAACGAGGGGTATTGCGGAAAGGCAGAGCACAGGTATCGAGCGTGCAGTGAATGCCCAACTCTTGAGCCTTAGTAAAGAGGGCAATCAAAAAGTCTATCTGTAAGAGGGCTTCTCCACCACTGACCGTGATCCCACCTTTTTGACCCCAAAATCCACGATAGCGGAGGGCTTCTTCCAATACATCATCTACTGTTCGTTCTCTAGACATGTTGGTTTCCATAGCCCAAGTATCAGGGTTATGGCAATACTGACACCGCATTTGACAGCCTTGAAGAAAGACAATAAAACGGATCCCTGGTCCATCCACTGCACCGAAGCTTTCCGTAGAGTGTACCATTCCTGTTACTTTTCCATAGTCAACTGTTTCATTTTCCATGTCTTGTCCTTCTCTCTTGAAAACGTTTTATGGTTTTATTATACCATGATTCCTTGTGAATAAAAGGATTTTAATGATTTTTTAGAAAATAAACTGTTTTTCAATTTCAACCCATTGTATTAGTACAGGCCCTTCCAGTCGCTGTTACTCTTACCTATTTTCTATGGCAAAAAAAGAAAACGAAGAGCCGTTTTCTTTTTTTTAATATCTTAAGAATCTTGATCTCACTAATCGATAATCGCAACAAAATCTTACTGGATCTTGGAAAAGACCAACACGTGGTGACGGTCCGCTCCCAAGTTCACCTAGCAGACGGACGCCAATTCCAGTTCACTGAAAGCCGTCACAAATTAGATAAATTCCATTTTGTCGACTATGCAAAAAGAAATCAAAAATAAAGTACTCCTCTGACAGTTGAGAATGGACTCAACTGTTTTTTTACGATATCCGAAAATGAAAACCATTTTCAGTCCTAAATAATAGCTTATTTATCTCGTATTTCTCTACTATTTCAAGAAATAACACTCTCAAATATGCATCTTACCTAAAAGCTATTGACATTTTCCTGTTTCCCTATTAAATTGGGTATGATAGAAATAAATATGAAGGGACTGTCTTTAATTGAAAATGTAAGCGGTCTCAAAAGAATAGAGAAGAGTTCTATGGACCAAAGATTTTTGGAAAAATCCTGTCGTTATAGTATCCGCAAACTAACTGTTGGTACGGCTTCTGTTTTATTAGGAGCCATTTTTCTCGGCTCACACCAGGTAGGTGCTGATAGTATTGTTGGAAGCCAAAACGAAAGCAACCACCTTGAAGCTGCCCCAGCCATAGAGAGCCCGACTGATGGAACCGGAGAAGCCAAACCAGAAAATCCGTATATCGCTCCTATTTCTGAAGAAAAAAGCTCGTCACCTGATACAGAAGTTCAAAGCAAGCATACAGCCACTTCGACTACTTCGATTGAGCCAAATGAAGAAAGGGAAACTATGAAAGTTGAGACTCCCGTGACCAAACAAACAGATTATCATTTAAGCTACAATCAACCTGCTGCTGCTACCTATGATGGGTGGGAAAAACAAGCTCTCCCAGTCGGAAATGGAGAAATGGGCGCTAAGGTTTTCGGACTCATCGGCGAGGAGAGAATTCAATACAACGAAAAAACTCTTTGGTCTGGTGGACCACAACCGGATAGCACCGACTACAACGGGGGAAACTATCAAGATCGCTACAAAGTCTTAGCAGAAATCCGTAAGGCCCTTGAAGCTGGAGACAGCAAAAAAGCGAAACAGTTAGCCGAAGAAAATCTAGTAGGCCCAAACAACTCTCAATACGGACGCTACTTATCTTTCGGTGATATCTTTATGGTCTTTAACAACCAAAAGAAAGGTTTGGAGAACGTTACCGACTATCACCGTGACTTAGATATTACCGAAGCTATCACGACTACTTCTTATAGCCAGGATGGAACCACCTTTAAACGCGAAACCTTCTCTAGCTATCCAGATGATGTTACTGTGACCCATTTGAGTAAAAAAGGGGATAAGACCCTCGATTTTACCCTTTGGAATAGCTTGACAGAGGATTTACTTGCGAATGGTGACTACTCTTGGGAATATTCGAATTATAAACAAGGGACAGTCACGACCGATTCAAATGGTATCTTCCTCAAGGGGACTGTCAAAGACAATGGCCTTCAATTTGCCTCCTATCTTGGAATCAAGACAGACGGACAAGTCACTGCCCAAGATGGCTATTTGACTGTCACTGGAGCCAGCTATGCGACCCTTTTACTCAGTGCCAAGACTAATTATGCTCAAAATCCAAAAACCAATTACCGCAAAGATATTGATGTAGAAGTTACTGTCAAATCGATCGTCGAGGCTGCTAAAGCCAAAGATTATGAAACTCTGAAACATGACCACATCGAGGACTACCAGCGTCTCTTCAATCGTGTCCAACTGAATCTGGGTGGCAACAAGTCTAGCCAAACGACAAAAGAAGCTCTCCAAACCTATAATCCAACAAAAGGGCAAAAACTAGAAGAACTCTTCTTCCAATACGGACGTTACCTACTGATCAGTTCTTCTCGTAACCGGACAGACGCCCTCCCTGCCAACTTGCAAGGAGTCTGGAATGCTGTAGATAATCCACCTTGGAACGCTGACTACCACCTCAATGTCAACCTACAAATGAACTATTGGCCTGCCTATATGAGTAATCTCGCAGAAACAGCTAAGCCAATGATCAATTATATCGATGACATGCGCTATTATGGCCGTATCGCTGCTAAAGAATATGCAGGTATCGAATCCAAAGAAGGTCAAGAAAACGGTTGGTTGGTTCATACTCAGGCGACACCATTTGGCTGGACTACTCCTGGCTGGAACTATTATTGGGGTTGGTCTCCTGCTGCCA
This sequence comes from Streptococcus sp. A12, assembly GCF_905372335.1. Lineage (GTDB taxonomy): Bacteria > Bacillota > Bacilli > Lactobacillales > Streptococcaceae > Streptococcus. The sequence continues at coordinate 50,400 of NZ_CAJPOU010000001.1, read as the reverse complement.
ATGCTTGGATGATGCAAAACGTCTATGACTACTACAAATTCACCAAGAATGAAACTTATCTTAAAGAAAAGATTTATCCAATGCTCAAGGAAACTGCTAAGTTCTGGAATTCCTTCTTGCACTACGACAAGGCTAGTGACCGTTGGGTTTCTTCTCCATCCTACTCGCCAGAACATGGAACTATCACGATTGGGAATACCTTTGACCAATCTCTAGTTTGGCAGCTCTTCCAAGACTATATGGAAGCAGCCAATCATCTGAAGGTCGACCAAGATTTGGTGACAGAAGTGAAGGCTAAATTTGACAAGTTAAAACCTCTTCACATCAACCAAGACGGCCGTATCAAGGAATGGTACGAAGAAGACAGTCCTCAATTCACCAACGAAGGCATTGAAAATCATCACCGTCACGTTTCCCATCTAGTTGGACTCTTCCCAGGTACTCTATTTGATAAGGACCAGCCTGAATATCTGGAGGCCGCACGCGCAACCTTAAACCATCGTGGAGATGGCGGTACAGGTTGGTCCAAGGCTAATAAAATTAACCTCTGGGCTCGTCTCTTATACGGAAACCGCGCTCATCGTTTATTGGCAGAACAGCTAAAATCTTCAACTCTAGAAAACCTCTGGGATACCCATGCACCTTTCCAAATCGATGGGAACTTTGGTGCAACCAGTGGGATGGCAGAAATGCTCCTTCAATCTCACACTGGCTATATTGCCCCATTACCAGCCCTTCCAGATGCTTGGAAAGACGGTCAAGTCTCAGGTCTCGTGGCCCGTGGCAACTTTGAAGTCAGCATGAAATGGAAAGAAAAAAATCTTGAGACTTTAGCTTTCCTTTCCCATGCAGGTGGAGATTTAGTGGTCGATTATCCGGATATCGAATCAAGTATTGTCAAGATTAACGGGAAAGAAATCAAACCAACTCTTCTCAAAGACAATCGGATTCAGATTGCCACTCAAAAAGGGGATCAGATCACCTTTGAAAAGTTACCAGAGCGGCTCACTCGCCTATCTGCTGTGAGAAAGGATGCTGTAACTGCTGAACTCGATTTCAATCCGGTTGCAGATGCGACCCACTATGTCATCCGTCGAGAAAGTAATAACGAAAGCAGTGATGCTCCTTCTATCAAGGAATTCCTAACCAATGTCACTCATTTCATCGATCGCTCCATTGATTCTCTCCATAGCTATAGCTATACTGTTAGAGCCATAAATGGGGATCACTCAAGACAAGTATCCGAATCTGCGTCCATCCAACCAGTTGTCGAATGGATGGACGACAGAGATCCTCGTGTTCAATACGGTCCTGCCTTCCATAACTGGGAGGATGCTGACCTATTTGCAGGAACCGAAAAATATGCTGACCTAACTGTCGATAGTTATTCTAACAACGATGCTACTGCTAGAATTTCTTTTAATGGACGAGGAATTGAAATCTATGGTCTCAAATCATCTGAATTAGGCCTAACGGAAGTTCAAATCGATGGCAAGAAAGTAGGAGACCTGGATTTCCACACCTCGGGAGAGACGGAAAAAAGTGCTCTAATCGGTCGTTTCACAGGACTTCCTGATGGAGAGCACCTCCTGACTCTAACCGTGAAGAAGGAACACTTGAACCGAGGGAATGAACGCTCAAAAATTTCCTTGGATTACTTTAAAATCTATCCAGGTCAAGGGGCGACTGTTGAAAAGATGGATGACAGAGATTCTCGTATCCACTATGGATCCTTGTTCAAGGACTGGAGCGAATCAGGCTTATATCAAACGACAGAAAAATACGCGACTCTCCAAAACGTGGATCCATCTCAGTATTCAGAGGCCAAGGCAACCATTCCTTTCACTGGTACAGGTATTCACATTTACGGCTTAAAATCTTCTGACTATGGAAAAGCCTTAGTCACCATAGATGGAAAAGAAATGTCAAGTTTGGACTTCTACTCAAGTGCTGACTATGAAAAGAATGTGTTAATTGGCGAGTATTCAAACTTAAGCAATGGAGATCATATCCTCACCTTGACAGTCGATCCTAACTCTCCTGATGACAGAAAAATGATTTCTCTGGATTCATTTGACATCCTGAAGCCGTCAACAGTATCCCTCGGTACTCCAAGCCTGGCCCCAATAAAAGCAGGCGATCAGACCATTACCCTCACACTTCCGTCTGGGGAGTGGGATGCTATTGCCCTTCATTTCCCTGGGGAAAAAGATCCTGTTTTCCTCAAAAAAACGGAGGAGCAACACGTCATCCTATCAGATGGAAATCGAGTGTTAGAGATTAAGGACCAGCAAGTTGAATTGCCGATCCCAGAAACTGCTCATCAAAAACAAACTCAGATTATCTCAGCCTATGCCATCCGAGGAAAGACCATCACTAGTCCGGTCGTCTCTCTCTTACCGGCTATTGTGACAAGTTTGGGAGACCAAGAACCACCTGTGGTGACCCTTCCTGAGTACACAGAGCCAATCGGCACTGCTGGACAGGAGGCAACTATCCACTCTCTACCTGAATATGTCCTTCGAGTACTGAAAGACCAAGCAAGCCAGGTAGAGGTCATTAGTGGAGAAAATGAGATTGGTAGTGACAGTCATTTAGAGATTCAAAAGGTCCTTGACCAAGGACTCTTTGGCAAAACCTACGATGCTTTCAACCTTCAACTCAAGGATAAAGAAGGGAATCCAGTTCCAGTAAAAGGAAGTGTATTGGTTCGACTTCCACTATCAAAAGAAGTGAAGCAAGTCTATGTCTTGTCTCCTAATCAAGAACTCCAACCATTAGCATTTACACTACGAGAGGGCATGATTGAATTCATGGCACAAGAGTTAGGAACCTATGCCATTGTCTACCAGTCAGACTCCAGTGAACAAGTGGAGCCGACTCTATCAGAAAGAAGGGAGCCAAACAAGCCAGTTTCAGAGAGCATAAGTCTAAGGAAGGCCGATGATACTATAATGAGTGTTCCCAACTCTAAACAAGACCAGGCTTCGCAAAGACAACTTCCAAAAACCAATCAGGAACAACGTCCATACCTCCTCTTCTTAGCAGGACTTAGCCTTGTCCTCACAGCTAGCTTCGTTGGGAAAAAGGAACAGGTTTAGCTTGATGTGGCTGACAAGATCAATAAAAAGGATGGAATCTCCATCCTTTTTCGTTTATCCTAAAACCAATTCGTCACTCACCAAGGTTTCACCACTATTCTGATGGAAAAGGCGCATCAAGTCTTCAACCGTCAGGTTCTTCTTTTCTTCTCCTTTAACGTCGACCACGATCTTGCCTTGGTAGAGCATGATCAAACGATTGCCATATGCGATGGCATGATTCATGTCATGCGTAATCATCAAGGTTGTCAAATCATGGCTTTCCACAATCTTTTGCGTCAATTCCATGACCATTTCACTGGTCTTGGGATCGAGCGCTGCAGTATGTTCATCCAGTAGCAAGAGTTTTGGTTTGACCAAGGCTGCCATGACCAAGGTCAAAGCTTGCCGCTGTCCCCCTGATAAGTATTGCGTGTCCACTTTGAGGCGATTTTCCAAACCAATATTGAGTTCCTTCAAGGCTGCTTTAAATTCTTCGCGGTCTTTTTCTTTGACCCCCCAACTGAGTCCCCGTCTTGCTCCCCGTTTTTTAGCAATGGCCATATTCTCTTCAATGGTCAAGCGGGAAGCCGTCCCCATCTTAGGATCCTGGAAAACACGCGCAATATCTTTCGCACGCTTCCGAACACTGGTCTGCTTAATCGATTTCCCTTCCAAAATGATATCCCCTTGATCCACTTGCAGGCCACCTGCCAGAATATTCATCAAGGTCGATTTACCGGCTCCATTTCCTCCGATGACAGAAATGAAATCTCCTTCTTCTACTGTCAGATCCAAGCCTTTGAGAACATGATTTTCATTGACCGTACCTGCTTCGAATGTCTTATGGATATCTTCAATTTTTAACAATGTTGCCATTTATCTTCTCCTTCTAGTTGCTGGTTAATTTCAATCCACGAATCTTGAGACGTTTCTGGGCTTCTGGTGCGAACAAGACCAAGGCCAAGAGAATGGCGTTAAACAAACGGACCAAATTTTGGTCTAGGTTTGGAATTTCGTAGATATTGAGGATAATGAGGCGGTAGACAATTGCCCCCACTCCAATCGAAAGCAAGCGTCCTCCAATGGTCAAATCATGGATCAAGACTTCTGCTAAAATAACAGCACTGAGACCTACGACGATGGTCCCTGTACCAGAAGTCACGTCTGAGAAGCCATCTGTCTGAGCGAAGAGAGCCCCACACAATGCCACCAAGCCATTGGAAATCATGTAACCGAAAATCTTCATGGTGTCCACATTCACCCCATTGGCCTCACTCATCGGGATATTGTCACCAGTCGAACGAAGAACCAAACCAATCTGGGTTTTCATCAAGAGGGTCAAAATCAGACAGACCAATAACAAACAAGCAATACTAACAGCAAAAACAGCCTCCTCATTGGACAAACCCAAGCCCATCACAGACTTGAAAATGGTACTAGAATCTCCAATGGATAAATTAGGGACGCCCCCCATGATCTTAATATTGATCGAATAGAGACCCGTCAGAGTCACAATCCCTGTTAAGAGCGCTGGGATCTTCATCTTGGTATGAAGAATACCAGAGACCAATCCTGCTAGCATCCCTGCTAAAATCGAGAAGAGGGTCGCTAGCCAAGGGTTTTGCCCTACTTGGATTTGGGAAGCAACGACTGCAGCCCCAAGCGGGAAAGCCCCTTCTGCTGTCATATCCGCTATATCTAAAATGCGGAATGTTAAGAAAATACCAATGGCCATAATCGACCACAATAAACCTTCAGATAAACTTGATAATACTAAATCCATCATCCATCTCCTATTTCTTTTCGTTCATACCAGAGAGATCAATTCCTAATTTCTTAGCCATCTCTTTGTTGACATACAATTCTAGATTCTTAGGCGCCTCCACTGCCAGTTCGGCTGCCTTTTCCCCTTTCAGGATACGAATCGCCATCCGGGCAGATTGACGCCCTAACTCGGTGTAGTCTGTCCCATAGGTATAGAGCCCGCCTACTTGGGCCATTTCAATCGAGCCTCCAATAACTGGAACCTGATGTTTCAAAGACACTTGCTTAATGGTTTCCATAGTGGAAGAAATGATGTTGTCTGTTGGAATAAAGACCATATCGACTTCTGACATCAAACTGTCCGCTGCCGCTTTCACATTATTACTGTCTAAGATAGTCTTCTCGACGACACGGTAGCCTTTGGCCTCAAGGACCTTCTTAGCTTCCTCTTTTTGAACGACTGAGTTGGGTTCACTTTGCGTATAGAGGATCCCGATTGTCTTAGCTGTTGGCAAAACCTTTTGAATCAGATCGACTTGCGTAGCAATGGCATCTGAAGATTGGTCGCTCGTTCCTGTCACATTGCCACCAGGTTGATCCAAGTTCTTGACCAGCTTGGCAGCCAGAGGATCCGTCACTGCAGAAAATACTACAGGAGTCGTTTTGCTTGTATTGGCGATACTTTGTGCTGACGGAGTCGCAATGGCAAATACCAGATCACTTTCCTGTGACAATTGATTTGAAATATTTTTCAAATTTCGCTGCTCCCCTTGGGCATTTTGATAATCAATTTCAATCTCTTCTCCATCCACATAACCTTGTTTGGCTAACTCTTCGACAAAGCCTTTTCGAGTCGCATCTAGAGACTTATGGGTAATATACTGGGAAATCCCAATCTTGATCTTTTGATGCTTAGAGGTCTTCAAGTGGTGGAGGGTCAAGAGGGAGGTCATTAGTAGACCAACTACCAGGACCGGGGCAATTAACTTCTTTACAATTTTCATGAAACATGTCTCCTTCTCTAAAACATTCAAACAGAATACAAAAAACCGTTTAGATGATTCTAAACGGTTGGTATTATTCCTCACAAACTTAAAAGTATGCCAGCATTGCCGTCCATTTAGATATCATCTATATGGACCACAATCAAAAATCTTAGCCACATAGATACAAACAAATTGCTCGTTTCGTTTGCATCCATGAGTTCATGTCTACAAACATTATCTAAAGTAGCTAAAGTAAAAGTTTTGATTCAACAATGTGGAGTTCGTGTTTTTCATAAGATTCTGCTTTCGTTTTTTTATGTTGACTATCTTACCGAAAATTTTTCAGGCTGTCAACCCTAAATTCAGAATTTTTCTAATTATCTTATTTTTTTCTACGTATATCAACAAAAAAAGTGCCCGATTAGGGCACTAAATGAGCGAATATCTTATTTTTTAAAGGAGTATTCTATTCCATAGTCATCTTCATCCACGGAAACTTTCAGGGTTCCATTTTTAATTTTATACTTGAGGTCGTATTGAAGGATATAACTCGAATCTTCATACTGAATGAATCGGTGACCTTTTTCATCAAGCTCACCTTCAAAGGCTACCATTTTAAGGGTACCTTTCTTCACATCGATTTCAAGGCCCATATCCTCTAAATAAGAACTCTCACTTTTTTCCTGGATATAGTCTAAGGCATCCTCAACAGAGTAAAAATCATTGTCTCCATCATCATAGAGTTCCTTTGCAGCTCCCTTGAAATCAATCTTACCAACCACACTGATGGTCACTTTTTTCCCCTTTACCTCTACGATCATATCAATGTCTTTTATAAATTCACTTGAAATATCTGATGTAGCCGAGAAGGTGCCAGAAAAAGCAGACTTCATTGTCTTTTTCATTTCAGGAGTAGCTGACCATTTTCCTTGAATACTATTTGGATTTTTAGCAAATAAGAAAAATGCAAGTACAGATAAAACTGCAACAGCAACAAGACTACATAAACCAATAATCAGCCCTTTTTTAGACTTCTTACCTGGCATTGGAGCTTGTCCCATATATGGGGAATTAGTCTGGTAATTCAGTTGCCCATTGTTTTTATAGCCTCCCTGCATCTGAGCGTTGTTATAAGATGCGAAGGGCGCTCCTGCTTGAGCCGCCTCCTGAACAGGAGCTTGTGGCTGAGTTCCACCTTGTCCAAAAGCCTGTCCTTGATGCTGATAAGGACTTGTTCCACCTTGGAATTGATTTGGAGTTGGACTTGCACCTCCAAATGGGGCTTGGCCTGTACCTCCAAACTGTGTTTGTTCTGGGGCTGGTGTTGCACCTCCAAATGGCGTTTGCTCTGGAGTTGGCGCTGCTCCTCCAAATTGTGTTTGCTCTGATGCTGGTATCGAATCTCCAAATGGTGTTTGCTCTGGGGCTGGCGCTGCTCCTCCAAATTTGGCTTGTTCTGGAAACGGTAAGGGACCTCCAAATTGTCCTTGACTGGAAACAGGTGCTGCACCCTCAAATGGAGATTGAATTGGGTTTACGGGCGTATTCGGTGTCGCTTGTGTTTCATGACTTCCAAACGTACCAAAAACCTGTTGGATCTCCTCTTGATTGGCTGGTCGACCGTGGGCTCTCTCAAACTCTGCTAACCATTCTTCTTGTTTCATTGCTATCTCCTTATAACCACTAATTATTTTATTATAAATTAATTTGGTTAGAGATGCAAACTCAACTAAAATGAATATAAAAAAATCAGGGAAACTCCCTGATTTGATGTTCTTTATTCTTGAACTTTTGTCGTTTGCTCGTCTTCATCGACTAGATCACTGACCTCAACCTTCACCTTGGTAACACGACCATTTTTCACCTTATCGTTTGTAAGGATCAAGTGTTTCTTCATGCTGTCTACTTCAAAACTCAAGCGTTCCTTGTGACCTGGAATGCGACCAACCCCAGTTAGGTAGTAGCCTGCAATGGTATCCACATCATCACTTTCCAGCTTCACATCAAAATACTCATTAAAGTCATTTAAGGTCACAATCCCCTGCACAATATAGAGGTTAGGCTCAATTTCAAATACGTCATTTTCAGCCTTATCAGTCTCATCATCGATTTCCCCGACAATTTCCTCAAGAAGGTCTTCCAAGGTTACCAGACCAGCCATTCCTCCATACTCATCGAGCAAAATGGCCATCTGATTTTGTGTATTCCGGAGTTCCTTTAAAAGATCATCAACAAAGATCGTTTCCGGTACAAAGAGCGGTTCCTGAAGAATCTTGCGAAGAGCGATGTTATCAAATCCATTCACAAAACCTTCATTAAGCAAACGTTTGGTATGGATCAGACCAATGACATTGTCCTTGTCATCATCATAGACAGGAATACGAGAAAAATTCTGTTTTAAGATACTTTCGATGATTTCTCTGGTATCATCTTGGATATCCACCATAAAGGCATCCGTACGAGGAACCATTAGCTCACGCGCCATCAGCTCATCTAGTGAAAAGACTCCTTGCAACATTTCAATCTCGTCAGCATCCAGACTCGTTTCACTCTTAGCCAGCATATAGGCAATCTCATCCCGTGACATCTCTTCGTCTGCATCATCGAATTGCATAGGGGTCAGACGACTGACCAGATTGGTTGATGCCGATAAGAGCCAGACAAAGGGGCTAACGATTTTTCCTAGTAAAATAACAATTGGAGCCGTTCGAATAGCCAAGCTATCTTTCAGATTCATGGCAATACGCTTCGGATATAACTCACCAAATACAATCGAAATATAGGTCAAAAAAGCCAGTGAGAGGAAGCTAGCTATCGCACGTGCTGTCTCCGTATTTCCCATACAAGAAGCGATTACTTTCCCAAGATTATCTGCTAGGCTTGCCCCAGACAAGATGGTAATCAAGGTAATACCAACCTGAATCGTAGATAAAAAGTGGTTGGGATTTTCCAATACCTTTAAGAGACGAATATATTTCTTATCACCTTCCTCAGCCTTTTGCTCTACTCGAGAACGGTTCAGCGATACCATCGACATCTCCGTTGCAGAGAAAAATGCATTTAATAAGGTCAATACAAATAGTAAAACAAATTGCAGTATTAAATCCTGACTGCCAGGGTCTTCCATGGATATTCTCCTCAATGTATAGTAATAATGCCCATTATATCATATTTTTTAAAATGGTGCATAGTCGCAAAAATTTCCCTTCTAAAAGAGGAGGGAAGGCCAGTTATACTCCATAACGTGTAAAATCATAAAAGAGTACATTCAGTTTTTCTACAAATTCCAAAAGGGTCAAACTACTTGTACAAATAAATTTTTTCCCTTTTATATCCGGAATCATAAAGTTGGCAACAATGACATCATACTCAGTGTGCTCTAATTCATGAAGTTTAAAGTCATGCTTGATGACCTGTGAAAACTCAGAGTTATCCGTACAATAAAATTATAAGAAATCAATCATGGACTTAGCATCGTGGTCATCGTATCGGCTAATGATTAAGACCTTGACAGCTGTCCGTCTCCTTAATAGTTGAGGCAATAGATTTTCCCAATGTGAAAATACGGTATAAATCTGATGCTTGAGGTTTTCAGGATTTTCATGAAAGCCCATCTCTTTGAGATAGTGATACAAACCAGTTTCAACATCCAGATAAAATTTAGGGAAGAGGGTTCGATAATCCTCATTGGTATAGCTCTTAGTATCATAGAGAAGAAATTCACCAAAGATTTCACGCCGCTCCAAATAGGCAGTGTTGTGAATATGTATGATCATCTCTTCATAATTCTCAAGTTCTAAACCATAAGATTCACTCAGGTGATCAAGAAATTGAGAGGCTAAAATATAGGATTTTTTTGTAACAGCGTCTTCCTCTGTAGCGTCAATCAGACCCTGTGGAGTAAAATAGAAGCGTTTCTGTAAGAAGATAATAAAGAGTTGTTCTATGGTTTCTTCGTTAAATTCCACACCCAACTGCAAGCCAAAATAACGAAGCATCTCATTGATTTTTGGTAGTTCCTGATAGAGATAGGCGTATTGTTCAAAATTATTGGCCCCTTCAATTCGATAACCTTGCTTAATCCGGTATAGGTAGACCGTCAGCATAATTTTATAGGAATGGAAAATCGAATAAGTCAGTGGGATTTCTGTCAATTTGAAGAAGGTGAAGAAATCAATGATGACTTGCTCTCTGATATCTGGAAATGGCCACTCTAAATAATAATACCGCTCTGCAAAATACTGGGAATAGAAAAAGCGAATATCGACTTCGTCCCCCACAATATTTAGAGGATTCAAGGTGATTCGAATATTGTACTTTTCCTGAATAATTTGGTTGATATTTCGAATCAAGCGATAAAATGATTACTGGCTGAGATCATACCGTCTACAAATTAAGTCACTGGAAACATCCTTATGGAAGAACAAGTATTCCAAGAGGGAGAAAGTTGTAGATTCTTTAAAGAAGTGATGGTACACCACCTCAATCCCAATTGAATCGTCATAGCTAATTTTAATACCATTTGTCGAGGATTCAATCAAAAATTCATTAAAGACCGTCCGTAAATTTGAAAGATCCTCCTTTAATGACCGCTCTGTACAATCTAACATTTCAGCGAGTTCCTTCAAATGAAACCAGCGCTTTTCACGAATTAATGTTTCTAGCAAACGCATTTGGCGTCGCTGCTTCTTGGCAAGCAATTCTATCATCTTATAGAAACTCCTTGATCTTGTATCATTACTAATTCATTATAACATATTGTCTTAAAGGAAAGGTAAAAGTTTACGATTCAAGTCCTTAGCCTATCCTTTCTAAGTCTATACTCAAAAAGGAATGGTCACCCATTCCCTTCTCGTTTATTCTGTTAGGATTTATTAATGATTCCAAACTCTTCTTGCTTGCGCTGTTCCTTTGTCTTTTTATGATTCTCATACAAGGCCGCGAGGAATTTCACGATCTCTTTACCGATCGAATAAACTGGAATGGCCACAACCATCCCAATCACACCATAGATGTTACTTGATAAGAGCAAGAGGACCATGATGGTAATGGGATGCACCTTCATCACCCCTCCCACAATCCGAGGGTAGAGGATATTTCCGTCAATCTGTTGGACGATGAGCATGAAGATAACCGCTTTGATCATCATATTGAAATCCGTGAAGGCATAGGTAACCACCATAGGAATCAAGCCAATCGTCGGTCCAATATAGGGAATGAGGTTGGCCAAGGCTGAGAAAATGGCAAAGACCAAGGCATACTTCAAACCGATAAAACTGTAGCCAATAAAGGCTAAAGTCCCGATGATTAAAGCATCGATAGAAATCCCACTAATATAGCGAGAAACTGTTTGGTTGAGACTCACTAAGAGAGAGGTAATATTCCGCCGATCATTTTTCAGGATAGTCCGCTCTAACATCGGTAACAGTTTTTTCCCATCAATCAAGAAGTATACCAAGAATATCGGTGTCATCACCAAAATGAAGAGTGTATTGACAATCGTTGACACCACACTACCTAAACTATTGGTCACACTGTTTAAGATATTTTGAAGAATATCCACATAAGACAGGTTTAACTGCTGAATAGTTGATTGGATATTGATACTCTGAAAGGCCGGATTTTTCGATAACTTCGTCACAAAACTTTGCACTTCCCAATACAAACCTTGGGTTGAATTAATCAAGCTTGTCAACTGGTTGATCAAAATAGGCAGGATATAAACAATCCCATAAATAATCAATCCAAAAAGGGTTACCAGAGTTAATAAAATGCCCCAAATTCGATTCAGATGAAATTTCTTTTCCAAAAATTCTACGATTGGATTGGTGATATAGTACAAGAAACCAGCAATCAAAAATGGAAGAATAATGGTATTCAGAACGGATACAAAGGGAGAGATCAGGCTTCCCATACTTCCCCAAATATAGAATATAATCGTTAATAATAGGACTTCACAGGTCCAGAAAAATAATTTACTTTTATGAAACATCCCTTTCCTCCTATCTGCTATTTTATCATATTTATGGTAAAATAGAGAATATTTTTATGAAGGTTAAAAAGATGAAAGAAAGCTTAATTGAACTGAAAGACGTCACTCTCAGAAAAGAAGGAAAAAATCTCCTTTCCCGTTTGAATTGGACCGTCAATAAGGAGGAAACCTGGGCCATCCTTGGACTGAATGGTGCTGGCAAATCGACCCTACTCCGTCTCCTAATGGCGGAATATTGGAAAACGGAAGGGGAGGTTTCTGTCCTTGGAACACAATTTGGACAAGGAGGCATTCCGGAGCTCCGCAAGCGAATCGGAGTGGTCAGCTCCTTTATTTCTGAGCGCATCCCTGAATCTCTATCCCCAGAAGAAATCGTCCTCACAGGGAAATACAAGAGTAGCATTCTCTATACAGCTTATGGAGATAAAGAACTTGAGGAAGCACGATCCATGCTGCGTCGCATCGGTGCTGCTTCTTTGATTGGGCGAAAATACCGGACTCTCTCTCAAGGGGAAAAACAGACGATTCTTATCGCCCGTAGTCTCATGGAAGAGCCCAATCTTCTCATCTTTGACGAAGCCTCTAGTGGGCTTGACTTATTTGCTCGGGAAGCGATCTTTCAGCTAATCCAACAGATAAAGCAGATGGAAAAGGCGCCGACCATTCTCTTTGTCACCCACCATGCAGAGGAAATCACCAAGTCCTTTAGCCATGTCCTTCTCCTCAAGGAGGGACAAAGTTTTGCCCAAGGACCTAAGGAGGAAATTCTCACCCAAGAAACGCTATCAGCTTTTTACGGGGGAAAGGTCCAGCTGATTCCAATCGGGGAAGAACGCTATTATATCCAGCCAGAGCAGTAAAAAGACTTACTAAGATACAAAACAAAGAGATTGGGTCAAGCGTCACCAATCTCTTTTCTTCTATTAAAGCGGAAACTCACTTTTACCGATTCCGAGCATAATTGATCATGTCATAAGGAAGAGTATTGGCACTTTCTCTTAAGGAATAGTTTTCCAATTCGTTGACATTTTGGCGCATGCGACGCGCATACTTGGCCGAAATTAAGTGCTGCTCCTCATATTCGAAAATCAATTTTCTTTCTAAGTAATAGCCTCTTAGCATCTCGTCAATATTATTGGGCTTGATGCGATTGATAACCCGCTCTACAAAAGCACCACTGGTAATCAACGATGTTTCCCGCAGACGAGATTCTTGAAGGAAGGAAATCAAGGTACTCCGATAAATCCCTTTTAGGTTTTCCAAACTCTCGATAATGATTTCCGTATTGGCCAGATACAAGGCAGCAATCTGGTCATAGTCGATGGCTTCGAGCTTGTAATTCTCTCCGTTTTTCCATGCCCGAATACCGGATCCAAAGGTCACAAGCTCGTGCAACAGCAGTCGGAGCAAGCGGAAGAGTACCAAGAAATAATAGGTCAGGCGCGATGACAGATTGCGGTTGACCTTCTGCTCCATGGATCGAAGATAACGTTGGTAGACATGGTAACTTCTATCTCGAATCTTTCCTTCTTCATAAGCCTGTTCCAAGCCATCGTTTTCAATACTAAGAATAAGGAGTTTTAGTTGTTCCCAGTCTCTTTGAGTCGCTTTATCCTCCTGATTGAGAATCATATTTTCTATCCGTCCATGATAATTATCAATCGCCGCGTATAAAGGACCCTTCTGTTTGGTCACCGTCAACTCTTTCTCCAATAGCATGACGACATCATTCAAGATAGCAATATGCATCAAATGATCATTGGATTCCTCTTTGCCCTCGGATAGTTTTGGGAGGACGAGAAGTCCGATTAAGAAACTACACAAGGTGACCCCTGCTACTAAAAACAAGAGAACTGGATATTCTGCTTCTAGATGCGTCGGTATCAAGAGAATGGTTGCGATGGACACTGTTCCTTTGACCCCTGAAAAGGTCAACAAGAGGGCATCTTTCAGATACTTATCAATGGATTTTTTCAATCGGAAACCCCGATACCAGTAAAATCCATACACCATCAAAAAGCGAATCAGGAACAAGAGCCCCGTCAATAAGAGAACAGTCACAATCAAGAGCAGATTGTTGTAAAAGGGAGTCCTCAAAATTGGCTCAGAAATCATCTCCAGCTCCATCCCCAAGAGGACAAAGACAGACCCATTGAGGACAAAATTGACTGTATTCCATACCGTATGCGTGACCGTATCCACCTTGGCTTCTAGTAGGGTAATTTTCTTAAACCGACTAGCCTTTAGGATCCCAGCCACGACAACCGCAATAATCCCTGATACATGGATCTCTTCTGCGATAAAGAAGGTCAGTAAGGGGAGACTCAATTCTAAAATGAGTTCACTGGCAATATCCGTTGCCCGAACACTGAGCAGTAATTTTTGAAGCCCACGGTTGACAGCAGCTGTCACAATCCCGACCGCAAACCCTCCTAAAATAGAGATGACCAAGTCCCAACTAGCTTGGCCCAAGGAAAATACTCCAGTGGTCCAAGCAGCTAGAGCCACACGAAAGGCCACCAAACCTGAAGCATCATTGAGCAAGCCCTCTCCTTTTAGAATGTTGGAGATTCGTTTTGGAAAGGTAAAGCGTTCCGAAAGGGAGGCAAAAGCCACCAAATCAGTCGGCCCGAGCGCTGCTCCTACTGCCATACAGGCCGCTAGTGGAATTCCTAGCCACAAGAGATGGGCCAACCACCCCAAGCTAAGGGTCGAAATAAAAATAACTGGGAAGATTAAAAAGGCGATAATGCGCCAGTGCTTCAGAATCGAGGTAATGTCTGCTTCTTCTGCTTCTCGAAAGAGTAATGGTCCAATAACCAAGGCCAAAAAGAGCTCGGTATCTAAGTGGTACTCCGAATTGGGTAAGAGAAAGCCAATCCCAATCCCCAATAATATCTGGATCAAAGGGAGGGGTAAAGTCGGAATCAACTTATTGGTCGCATTGGAGACAATCAGGATCAATGAAAAGACAATGGCGTATACAAGAATCTCCATCCCTTATCCTCCTGATCGTTGGTTACAACAATCCTCAAAGAGTTGCTTTTGTTCTTGGATCTTTTGATCAATCTTTGTCAGATCCTTGTGCTCAATTTTCTTCTGGCAACGTTCCATTTCAAGAGAAACCAACTTCTTCTTGATTTTGATCATCTTTTTGCTCATCCGTGCTTCATCTAAAAAACCAACGGCACGTTCATGAGAGGTGGACTCCACAAAATCGTGGCGAAGAGTATCAATTTTATTTTTTAAAAATTCTTTATCCATGACGGTAACTTTCTAATTTTTCGATCATGACCAAAAATGGGGGATGATTGATCTGGTTCAGGGTCCGGTAACTAGTGACCGTAAATTCTTGTTGAGGAAGTTGGGAGACAAACTCCAAGACAGCATCTTTTTCTAGGTCCCCACCCTCATGACCATAATAGATCATAATGGCAATCCGCCCACCCTTGATCAAGCAGTGACAAAGTTTATCGATGGCTTGGATCGTTGTTTTAGGCTGGGTAATGATGGACTTGTCTGCTGAAGGAAGATAGCCTAAGTTGAAGATAGCCGCCTTGACCTGGTCCACATAAAGATCTATTTCTTCATGCCCCTTTAAAAGAAGATGGGCATTGGAAAGTCCTGCTTCTTCCAAGCGCTTTTGCGTATGGATCAAGGCCTGTTCTTGAATATCAAATGCATAGACTTCTTTGGCTAGTTTCGCCAAGAAAAGGGTATCATGCCCATTGCCCATGGTCGCATCAACCACAGTATCTTGATCTGTAATGACCTCCCTAAGAAAATCATGGGCCATCTCTAATGGTCGCAACATGCTACTCCTCCTATTTTCCTACTTTACAACCTTGAACACTTCCACGGCGACGCATTTCTGTTTCAATAGCATTCAGTACTTCCCACTTATTGAGACTCCACATCGGTCCTATCAGCATTTCGCGTGGAGCATCTCCTGTAATCCGGTGGATGACGATCTCCTTGGGAATAATCTCCAGTTGGTCACAGATGACCGACACGTATTCCTCCTGACTCATCAATTGCAATCGCCCTTCATGGTAGTCTCGTTGCATCCGGGTATTGGTCATCAGATGGAGCAGGTGCAATTTAATGCCCTGGATATCGTTGTCTGTTACACAACGGCGGACATTTTCCACCATCATCTCATGCGTCTCCCCTGGAAGACCGTTAATTAAGTGTGAAACAATCTCTGCCTTAGGGACCTGTTGGCGAATCCGCTTCACCGTTTCCACATAGAGTTCATAGCTATGGGCTCGGTTGATCAATCCAGATGTCGTTTCATAGGTCGTCTGCAAACCCAGCTCAATAGTCACATGCATGCGCTCTGTCAATTCTGCTAGATAGGCCAATGTTTCATCCGGCAAGCAGTCTGGTCGTGTCCCGATGTTAATCCCTACGACACCCGGTTCATTGATGGCTTGCTCATAGCGCTCCCGAATGACATCGACGGATTCATGCGTATTAGTGAAATTTTGAAAATAGACCAAATACTTTTTGACATCGGGCCATTTGCGGTGCATAAAATCAATTTCTTTGTAAAACTGATCCCGAATAGGGGCATCTGGTGCTACGATGGCGTCCCCAGAGCCAGAAACTGTACAAAAAGTACAGCCCCCACGAGCAACAGTTCCATCACGATTGGGACAGTCAAAGCCCGCATCGATTGGGACTTTGAAGGTCTTTTCTCCAAATAAGGTTCGGTAATAATCATTTAAGGTCGTATAGGATTTCATACCCCTCATTATAGCAAAAAAGCAGAGTGAACTCAAAGTTGAGTCTCCTCTGCTTTCCATTTGTATTTTTTAAGATCCACACAACCGTTGGATTTGCATTCCACCCCTTCTGCCCAGAGAAGCGTGCCTTGCTCTTCCCAATCAGGAGCCAGGCGACCAGTAGAGGTCACGACCCGATGACAGGGATAGGTCACAGCTTTTGTAGAAGTAGCCAAGACCTTGCCGACCTGGCGGGCGTGACGAGGATATCCAATGAGTTGGGCAATTTGACCATAGGTGGCCACACATCCCAGGGGAATCTGAGCAACGACCTTTAGGACCTTTTCTTCAAATAAATCGTTCATGCTTTACTTCTGCTTACTCTTAAAGCGCCATTCAAAACGCAAACGGTCGTAATAAGGAAAGACCATTTGCAAAAGACCAAATCCCAAAAGTATACTTCCTGTGACGTCTGTCGGGTAATGAACCCCAACATAGACACGAGATACAACGATGGTTACTATACAGAGGAAGAGGGCAATCTGAGCCAGGACTTTCCCGACTTGAGAGGTCATCCGTTGCCCTACCACAATGATCAAACTACCGAAGACGAGGGTGGCGGCTAAGGAGTGACCACTTGGAAAAGAATAGCCCCCTTCTTGGACCAAATGTTGCAGTGCTGGCCGTGGGCGTAAATAGATGTGTTTCAGGATCACCACGAGTAATCCAGTTGTAACCAAACTCCCGGTGAGGAGGAGGGCCTCCGTATACCATTTCTTCCAGACAAAGAAGAGGACAATGACGCCAACCCAGGATGCAACAACTGGTGTGTTCATCAGCACTGTGACACGGGTAAAGAAGGCTGTCAAATAGGCTGGTAAATCCCCGCGAATAGCCGATTGAATCGGTTGATCGATTCCGACTAAATTTTCAGGATAAAATTTGACTACATAGCCCAGAATCATAAATAACAAAAGGGCAAAAGAGCCCTTTAAAAAATGAGATTGTTTATTTTTCATAGATTTTAAGTAGGGGCTGTACGACGGCGTATACCATCCAGAAGGTCACAGCCCAAATCAGTCCTTCTATTAGATTAAAGGGAACAACCATACTGAGAAGATACTTTTCAACTCCGACCATCTTTGCTATGTCAAAACCAACAAATTTAGCATAGAGAGGGATGGCATAATAGTAATTGACTAGGAGCATGGAAATGGTTAAACCAATGGTCCCAACTAGACTAGCAATCACAAACCGAACCTGGTTTCTCTTCTTATTCCAAATGACTGCAAATGCTAAGACAAAGACTAAGACAGCAATTATGTTAACTGGTAAGCCAACCAAGGTCTCAGCTCCTCGACCATTCAAAACTAACTTGAGAAGCGATCGAATCAAAACCACCACAACTGAGCTCTTCAAATCTAATAGAACTAAGGCGAGTAAGATTGGAATCGTACTAAAGTCAACCTTTAAAAAATCAATCCCTATTGATAGTTGATAAAACATCAATAGAAAAGAAAGTGCAGATAAAACAGCCACTAGGGTCAGTTTACGAGTATTTGTCATCACAGGTTCCTCCAATTTTTACTAAAATTAGAAGAAGTTGGAAAGATTCCCTTAACCTTATTCTATTTCAATCGTTTTAAAGAAAACTTAAACAGTTCCTTAATACTTAACGAAAAAAGCCCTGATGCTACAAGAAAAAGCGCAAAGACTAATTTCTTATAAAATCAACAAAATTTCCATCAAGTCCATCATCAATAAGAACAGGTTTGTTCCTCTCTCGTCTTCTCCCATCCAGACTATACTGTCGGTTGTGGAGTCACACCACATCAGCTTGCGCTCGCGGACTTCTTTTAGAGTATGGAAATGGAGATTTTTCTTTTAGACGAGGCGACAAGCTCTAGGCATAACTTTTAGTTAGGCAAAGCTTGGCAACAAAGTAGAAAAGGAAAAGAGCATTTCCTAGTAAAAGTCACCGCCGGTCGGGAATTACACCCTGCCCTGAAGACTCCTTAATCATAACAAAAAACACCTGCTATTGCAAGTGTTTTGTAATATCAAAAGTTACAACGAAACCCCTTTTGCAAAGAGCCTCTTCCTACTTCAACTTATCTCCCTCATACTGATGGACCAACTCTAAGCCTGCAAACTCCTGTTGTCTGAGGGCTTCGTATACAATCATACAAACGGTATTGGAGACATTCAAGCTTCGAACATGCTCATCATTCATCGGAATCCGAATCGCCTTTTCAGCATGAAGCCGCATAAAATCCTCTGGCAAACCTTTGTCCTCGCGACCAAAAATGAAATAATGTTCTGCATCATCATTGTAATCCACATCTGAATAGGTCTGGTCAGCAAATTTTGAAACCAGGTGGACCTTTCCTCCAGCTGCGGCCTCCATAAATTCATCCAAGCTGTCGTAGAAGCGAACATCTAACTTATCCCAATAATCCAGTCCCGCACGTTTCATCTTCCGATCATCGATAGGAAAAGCCATGGGCCGAATGATGTGAAGGGGGGCATTGGTAGCTGCACAAGTACGAGCAATGTTCCCTGTGTTTTGGGGGATTTGAGGTTGATAGAGAACTACATGGTTTTTTGATTTGGTTTCTGTATAAGCTAATTCTTCAATATTCATCACAATCTCATTTCTGGCAAAAAAATAGCCACACTGCCCGGAGTCAAGCTCAGCAAACAGCGTGGTTACGACTTCATTAACTTAACTCACAACAGGTTTGAGGTAAATCAATGAGGTTACTGTATCAGTATACCACTTTCATGCCTCCTGTCAACTATTTCGACAAAAAAATTTCACTTTTTTACATCCTCTTTCATGTAGTTTAGAGAATCTGGTTCTTTATGCCCTATTTCCACTATTAAAAGGTGATTTTTTTTTGAAAATAGAGTAAGATAGAATCATACTTTGGAGGAAATATTCATGAAAATTATTGTAGTTGGAGGCGGTAAAGTCGGAACAGCACTCTGTCGTTCCCTCGTCGCAGAAAATCACGATGTCATTTTGATCGAACAAGATGAAGCCGTCGTTAATCACATTACCAAACGCTACGATATCATTGGTATTGTTGGAAATGGTGCCAACTTTAAGATTCTAGAACAAGCAGATGTGGCCGACTGTGACATCTTTGTCGCCCTGACAGAGCAAGACGAAGTTAACATGGTTTCTGCCGTCTTAGCCAAAAAAATGGGAGCCAAAGAAACCATTGTCCGGGTCCGCAATCCGGAATACTCAAATTCCTATTTTAAAGAGAAAAATATTCTCGGCTTCTCACTAGTCGTCAATCCTGAGCTTCTTGCTGCTCGCTATATCGCTAATAGCATTGACTTCCCAAATGCCTTATCTGTTGAGCACTTCGCTGGTGGTCGAGTGGCCTTCATGGAGTTCAAAATCAAGGAGGAAAGCCCGCTCTGCCAGATGACTCTTTCTCAATTCAGAAAGAAATACGGAAACATCATTATCTGTGCTATCGAACGGCAAGGTCAGTTAACGATTCCAGATGGCGACTTCACTTTACAAGCCTTTGATAAGATTTTCATGACTGGAAATCGAGTCGAAATTGTAAGTTTCCACAATAGCATTCGACCGCAAGTTGTTAAAAGTCTGCTTTTGATTGGAGCTGGCAAGATTTCTTACTACCTCCTAAATATTTTGGAAAATAGCAAACGGAAGATCGACTTAAAAGTCATTGAAATCGATCAAAAACGGGCAGAATGGTTTAGTCAAGAATTCCCTGATCTCTATGTTATCCAGGGAGATGGGACATCAAAAGATATTCTAATGGAAGAGCGCGCAGGTAACTTTGATGCCGTGGCGACTCTAACAGGGGTCGATGAAGAAAATATTATCGCTTCTATGTTCCTAAATAGCGTAGGTGTTCAAAAGAATATTACCAAGGTCAACCGGACTAGCCTACTGGAAATTATTGATCGGCAAGATTTTTCAAGTATTGTGACACCCAAAGGCATTGCAGTGGACACCATCATGCACTTCATTCGTGGTCGCTATAATGCCCGCTATTCAAATCTTGAAGCCTTGCACCACGTCGCCAACGGTCAAATCGAGACCCTTCAATTCCAGATTCGCGAAGAAAACAAAATGACGGGCAAACCTTTGGCACAACTGAAATTGAAAAAAGGTGTTCTCATCGCAGCCATTATTCGAAACGGGAAAGCTATTTTCCCAACTGGAGATGACCATCTTTTGATAGGGGATCGCATTATCGTTACTACCCTAATCAGCAACATCACTAAAATCTATGATTTGTTAGAGGGGTAAGCCATGAACAAAAGTATGATTCGCTACCTTTTAGCAAAACTCCTTCTGATTGAAGCCATGTTGCTCTGTGTGCCGATTGTGGTTGCACTTCTCAATCTAAAGAACGATTTTGTTGTCAAGGATAGCCCAACTGTCTTTATCTCCCTATTTGCAACCATTGCCATCCTCCTTATATTGGGAGGCATTGGTTCCTTTTTCAAACCCAAAGATTTTCACATCTATGCTAAGGAAGGCGTTCTGATTGTGGCTTTGTGTTGGATCCTCTGGTCCTTCTTTGGTGCTCTTCCTTTTGTCTTTTCAGGACAAATCCCAAACATCATTGATGCATTTTTCGAAGTTAGCTCTGGTTTTACGACTACAGGGGCAACCATTTTAAATGACGTCTCCGTCCTCAGTCCTTCCCTTCTTTTCTGGCGTAGTTTCACCCACTTGATTGGAGGGATGGGGGTGCTAGTCTTTGCACTAGCTATTATGGACAATAACAAGAACAGCCACCTCGAAGTGATGAAGGCAGAAGTGCCTGGTCCCGTATTTGGTAAAATTGTATCCAAATTGAAGAACACAGCTCAAATCCTTTATTACCTCTATTTGGCCCTCTTCTTCCTCTTTGTCGTGATCTACTTCTGTGCTGGCATGCCTCTTTATGATAGCTTTATCATTGCTATGGGAACTGCTGGTACCGGTGGATTCACCGTCTTCAACGACGGGATTGCCCACTACCATTCGACGCTCATCACCTATTTGGTCAGCTTTGGAGTCTTGGTCTTTGGGGTCAATTTTAACCTTTATTACTACATCATGCTTCGCAAGTTCAAAGCCTTCTTCGGCGATGAAGAACTTCGCACCTACCTGATGATTGTCGGGGTTTCTTCCCTTCTGATTGCCTGCAACATTTTCCATCTCTATCATAATTTTGCAGATAGTTTTGAAATGTCCTTTTTCCAAGTCTCCAATGTCATTACCACGACTGGATTTGGTTTTGGCAATACTGTTGATTGGCCGCTCTTTTCTCAGTTCCTCCTTCTCATGCTCATGGTGGTTGGTGGATCCGCTGGGTCAACGGCTGGGGGACTAAAAGTGATTCGCTGCTTAATTCTAGCTCGGATCGGGAAGAATCAAATTCGTTCGACTCTCTCGCCCAATCGGGTGATGACCCTGCATGTGAATGGCACTGCCTTGGATAAAGACACCCAGCACAAAATCTTAAAATATTTCGTAGTCTATACCTTGATTACAATCGCCCTCATTGCGGTTGTCAGCTTTGACAGCAACAATTTTATGACGGTTGTCAGTGCAGTCTTTAGTTGCTTTAACAATATCGGACCGATGATTGGGACAACGGATACCTTCGCTATCTTTAGCCCCATCTCTAAATTCTTACTATCAATTGCCATGATTGCAGGACGGTTAGAGATCTACCCGATGTTACTACTCTTTATGCCTCGCACCTGGTCAGATCGCTAAAAACAAAAAGTTTTGGAGAATTTCCAAAACTTTTTTCTTTGCTCTGAGTATGACTTCTTATAGAAGTTTGCTCTAACTTAATTTTCGCTTTTCTCTTCTTCTAGGTGGCTTCTCAGACTGAAATGATCTGGAACTGGATCTACTCCAGTCTTGCTCCAGGGATGGCAACGAAGAATCCGAGCAAGCCCCATCAGAATCCCTTTCAAACCATGCCGTTCAATAGACTGGATCATATAGTTGGAACAGGTAGGACTATAGCGACAGGAAGGTGGAAAGAGGGGAGAAAGAAGGCGTTGATAGAGACGAACAAGGCCGATCGCACATTTCTTCATTATTTTTTCGTCTTTGTCACTGCAAGGGTATGCAATTGGCTAATTTCTTTTTTATTGAGACGGCGGTATTCACCAGGACGAAGTCCAGAAACGTCTAGATTTCCAAATTGGGTCCGGGACAATTTATCCACCAAGAGGCCAACGGCTTCAAACATCTTTTTGACTTGGTGATTGCGTCCTTCATGGATGGTCAATTGGACAACTGAGCGATTCTTTTCTGGATCAACCTTTAGAATCTCATAGGTAGCTGGCTTGGTCTTTTTGCCATCAATGGTCACACCACGAGTCAAGGGACGCAAGTTTTCTTTGTTCGCCAATCCCTTCACGCGCGCAACATAAACCTTATCAATCTCATTACGCGGGTGGATCATTTCATCCGTAAAATCACCATCATTGGTCAAAATCAGGACACCAGAAGTATCCCAGTCCAAACGACCGACAGGATAAATCCGTTCCTTGACTTGCGGTAACAAATCAATAACAGTTGGTCTCCCTTTATCGTCTGATACACTGGAGATGACCCCTCTTGGTTTATTTAAGAGGTAGTAAACCTTCTCCTCATTGTATATTGGTTGACCTTCTACTTCTACCTTGTCTCCAGACTTGATCGTCGTCGCCAATTCACGGACCACTTGGCCATTTACAGTGACAAGGCCTTGCTTAATCAATGCCTCTGCTTTGCGGCGGCTTGCGATACCAGCATGAGCAATATATTTATTAATTCTCATCAATTTCCTCAGTTCTTTCTGTAAATAATTGGCTTTCTTGACCGATTAACTCAGTCTCTTCAACAATTGGTAGCTCGTCTAGATGGTTTATCCCCATGTAATCCAAAAAGTAATCTGTCGTCACATAGAGATTAGGTCTCCCAATGACTTCTTTCTTCCCATCTTCTCGAATCAACTCAAAAGAAAGTAATTTTGAAATAGCTCCACTTGAGTTAACCCCTCGAATATCATCGACTTCAATCCGAGTAATCGGCTGTTTATAGGCAATGATAGAGAGAGTTTCCAAGGCGGCACGAGAGAGACTTTGATTCATTGGTGACTTTGAATACTCACGTAACAGCTCTGCATATTGGGATTTGGTCACTAATTTATAGGTTGACGCTGTCTCTAATAAGGCCATACTAGAATCTTGATCCTGCTCATATTTCTGGGCCAATTTTTCTAAACTTTGAATCACCCCTGTGGGAGGAAGGGATAAGAGGTCGGCAATCTGTCTCACCGTTAAACCATCTTCTCCTGCAACAAACAAGAGGGCCTCCATCTCTGCAATTTTACTCATTCTTTAATCCTACTAAAATAATATCTCCAAATGGTTCTTCTTGAAGAGCCTCAACTTCTTGTACTTTAATTAATTCCAAAGTCGCCAAAAAGACTGTAATCAGTTCGTTGACATCCTTGGCTTCCTCAAAAATATCTTGTAGCAAGATTCTCTTACCAGGTTGACACAAGTGACGAACGACATTCATCAGGTCTTCAATTTTATACTCGTCTCGAACAATAGTCGTATGATTTTGTCGAAATTCTTCTTTCTTTTTCGTTAACAATTTTGAAAAGGCCAAGAAAAGATCTATCGTGGTCTTGTCATGGACCAATTCATCATCATCATAGACTAATTCCGTTTTGGGTTTTGAAAAGTACTGGGCTCTCTCCTCGTGTTGAAGGGCCATTTTTTCACCCAGTAGTTTAAACTTCCGGTACTCTTCGATTTGAGACAGGAGGTCCTGCTCCAAATCTTCTTCATCCGTTGCTTGCTCCGCAATTTTTGGAAGGAGACGCCGACTCTTAATCAAGGTCAACTGACTGGCCATCAGCATGTATTCACCAGCAACCTCTAACCGCATGGCTTGAAGGGTTGTTAGATAGGCCAAGTACTGCTCAATCACCTCAATTAGAGGAACCTCATAAATATCCATTTGGTATTTTGAAACGAGGTGTAAAAGAAGATCCAAGGGACCTTCAAAATCCTTTATTTTAATATCCATTACTTATACTTTTCTAAGGTAACAAGAGTTTTTAAACCGAGCTCGCGGGCGATGCTAAACAGATCCATCCCCTGCTCTCTCTGTTTTAAAATGTATTGTTCCCGTAAGGATTGCGCCGAAAGATTCTCAAATCCTTTTTCCAACAGGAAGGACTCTAATTGACGGAAGCCCCACTGACGTGAATAGGCCTTGCCCTTGTTATCAAATAAATAAGTCCCCGTCATCAAATCCGTCAACTCTCCTAGAAGAGCTTCCGGAATACGCAAGACCCGTTTTTGTCCTTCTTTTCCTACTCGTAAAACCTGAAAGTCGAGTTCAATATCAACGATTTTCAACTGAAGAATTTCACTAGGCAACAAGCCCATCTCGACAATCAATAGGGCAATCAAGCGGCCTTGGGATAGTTCTGACCCTTCCCACAAGAGGGATAAGTCCAATAGTTCTTGGTCGTGGCTTTTCGGCACAGAGACTTTCGGAAGGACCAAGCGATGGTAATCCTCGATAACTTGATGTTGATAAAGATAAAACAAAAATTGGTTGACGGCTGAAAGCTTCCGTTTTTGAACAGCTGGTTTAAAATCTTTAATCGAAGCTTGATAAATCCGAAGATTGGTATCTGAGACATGGTTATGAACAGTATCCACGAACTGATCCAAATCATAAGAATAAGCCGTCTGTGAATTTTCACTCAAGTCTTTTTCTTTGATAAAACTAGCTATGTATTCTTTCATTTTTTCCTCATCTCATATTCATTTGAGAAATTGTGCATGAGGGAATTGATGGCTTTTAAAATGGATTTTCGAGTGATGATTCCTTCAAAGACTCCATCCTCTGAAACAACCGGTAGAAAGGATTCCTCTACCAACTTATGCAAGACTTCCGTCACAGTATACTCTTTTCCAAGGCGCTCCCCATCCGTTTTTGTCATATGAACGATGTCCATGGATGAAAAGATTTCATCAGAATAATCATGTTTCATTTGGTAAGAAAGAATATCTGTTAAAGAAATCGTCCCTACGTATATCATTTGATCGGTCACAACAGGAACACGAGTGTAGCTAATTTGACTCAGCACCAAGATGGCATGATCCACATTATGCGTATCAATCAAGACAGCCAAATTGCGAGCTGGAGTCAAAAAAGTCTTTTCTTCTCGGAGAATAAACTCCTCAAATTCCTTGGCGATCATCTATCAAACTCCTTTGTAAGAGGTTCATAGACCTCATGCTTCCGATTTAAAAATTCAACTCGATAGGAATCTGCATCAATTTCCACTTTAGCATAGAGGCACTCTTGAATGGGCCCCCGCGGTAAACTGACTGACCCAGGGTTCAGAAAAAGGGTACGCCCTTCCTTCCAAGCATCCGGAATATGCAGATGGCCATAGAGGCAGATATCTGCATCTTCTTCCTGGGCCCACAAATCTAACTTTTGAAAACTAAAATTAATTTGGAAAAGATGACCATGGGTTTGAATAATCCGAGTAGGACCCAATTGCGTCACCAGACGTTCAGGGTACTCCCCATAAAAGTCCATGTTCCCTTTGACAACATGAATGCCTTCCCATACAGGGTCGGTACTTTCTAACTCAGAATCCCCGTTGTGAAAAATGGCATCGACCTTTCCTTTATAGTGGTCTTTGATCTCTTCTACGATCTGACGATCTCCATGAGAATCGCTCATGACGATGATTACTTGTTCTGCCATGCTGGGAATACCTCTACTAATTTCTTCACGGCTAAAGCACGATGCGATTGTTGATTTTTCTCCTCTAGAGTTAGTTGAGCAGATGTCTTACCTGTTTCTCCTACTAGAAAGAGGGGATCATAGCCAAACCCGTTCTCACCTTTTGGTTCAAAATTGATATATCCTGGCCAATCCGCCTCCACAACAAGGCTCTCCTTACCAGGACTGGCAACTACTAAGGTTGTATGAAATTTTGCTGACCGATCCTTCAATTCAAAGACCATCGCCAACTCGTGTAAGAGCTTGGCATTGTTCTCTAAGTCGGTCGCTCCCACACCTGCAAAGCGAGCAGACCAGACACCTGGTAAGCCCCCAAGGATATCGACCATGAGTCCTGAATCATCCGCCAACACCATTTTCCCTGTTAGCTGTGAAATTGTCTCAGCTTTTAGGCGAGCATTTTCTTCAAATGTCATTCCTGTTTCAGCGACTTCTGGAAGATCTGGATAGTCATTGAGATTCTCAACTTCAAAGCCCATTTGCCCAAAGATCTGACGAAACTCTTTGGTTTTTCCTTCATTCCGAGTAGCAATTAGCAAGCGATCCTTAAGACCTTCCTGGCCCAAAAAATCTGCAAGTGGAAGACCATTCTTTGGCAGATAGACTGAGAGCAACTGCTCTCCTTCTACAATGAGAAGAGCTCCTTGACGTTGCACGATTTCAATTTTGCGACCTAGTGTTTCCTCAACGATTTGAAAGAGGAAGGTCAAAAACTGCAAACTAGAGGCGTAACGAACAACCGTTACATTTAGGGGAAAGCCCAAGTCTGTGTCTCCAACTAGTGATTCTACTAGGTCAACAAGCTCAGAAGCTTCTGAAGAGACTTCGCTATATTCGTTATAGTCACTCCGATCTCCCCATTCAGCTAGAAACCAATTTAAGGCGTCTTTGTATTCATATATCTTTTGGTTCATAATTCTACATGCTCCACATGAACGACTTGATGCAACCAAGTCTTAGCAATCGCTGCAAAACTGGCTGCATTGGCCGTTGTATAAAACTGATGGTGGCAATCCTCCAGTTGGCGACTGCGATTAATCTCAAAATAGTTGAGCAAGACTGAGATGTCGCGGACACACTCAGCACCGCTATCAATTAACTGAACCTCTGGCCCCATGACATTTTGAATAATAGGGCGAAGGAGCGGATAATGGGTGCATCCCAAAACCAGTGTATCCACTTTCCCAGCCAAAGGTTTCAAGGTTTCATAGACAACTTTTTTTGTAACACTGGACTGCAACTCATTGGATTCAACCAGAGGGACAAATTTCGGACAAGCTAAACTCTCTACTGCCATTTCTGGTGACAGGCTTTGAATTTTTTTCCGATAAATATCTGAAGCAACCGTCATCGGGGTCCCAATGACTCCAATTCGTTTGCTTTTTGTCGCCTTGATTGCTGCGGAAGCTCCTGGCAAAATCACTCCTAGAACTGGGATGTCCAAGGCTTCTTTCACCTCTTCCCATACAACAGCTGTCGCCGTATTACAGGCCAAAACAATCATCTTCACATTTTTCGTTAGGAGAAAACGAACCATCTCCCAAGTATAGTCACGAATTTGATCTGCTGGTCTCGGGCCATAAGGTGCTCTAGCGGAATCACCAATATAGACCACCTCTTCATGGGGAAGTTGCCGCATCAATTCGCGAACAACGGTTAACCCTCCGACACCCGAATCCAAAAAACCAATTGGTCGATTGTCCATCTGCCTTCCTTTCAAAACAAGGGACCAAGAAAAATCTTAAAGTCCCCCTACTTATTTTATTGTATCATCTGTTTTGCTTTTATTTCTTCTTCGTATTCAAAGATGCTTTTTGTTGGTTCAGAATTTGACGATAAACTTGTTGCACCTTCGCTTCACTTGGACGTTGACCACTAGCTCCCAACAATGTACGGACTGCTTCAACATTCAAACGTGGGTTTGATGCAAATTCTTTTTCAAACTGCTTGCGAAGTAGGTACATACCTGCCAACATTCCACCAAAGAAGGCAAGGATAATCAATAAAATTGTCAAAAGTGTAGACATAAGTGTTTTTCTCCTAAATTCAATATTTACACATTTTCTATTATACCAAAAAGGCCCTATTTTTCAAAGTCAAAGCCATACAATGTTGCAAAGTAATCCTCAGGTTTTTCGGCCCGTCGGATAAGACGAGTTTGGCCCGATTCTTCTAATAAAATCTCGGCAGAGCGGAGCTTGGCATTGTATTGATAGCCCATGGAATAACCATGCGCTCCTGTATCATGGATGACCAAAAGATCCCCAATCTCAGAAACAGGAAATTCCCGATTTTTGGCAAACTTGTCATTATTTTCACACAAACTACCAACAATATCTACTACTTCTGTCTCTCCATCTGGACGATCGAGATTGGTAATATGGTGGTAGGCCCCGTACATAGCGGGACGGAGGAGGTTGACAGCCGAAGCATCTACTCCTAGATAGGTCCGATAAGTCTGTTTCTTATGGGTGACATGGGTGACCAATAGGCCATGTGGTGCTAGCATAAAGCGGCCTAATTCTGTATAGATTTTCACTTGATCCAAGCCTGCTGGAACTAAAATGTCCTCGTAAGCCTGACGAACACCTTCCCCAATCACAGCAATATCATTTGGTTGGTCTTCTGGTTTGTAGTTCACTCCAACCCCACCAGAGAGGTTGACAAAGTCCAAGGTAACCCCTGTCTTTTCAACCACTTCTACTGCCAACTGGAATAATTGCTTAGCCAATTCTGGATAGTAATCATTGGAGACGGTATTCGAAGCTAAGAGGGCATGGATCCCAAATCGTTTGACTCCTAAATCTTTCAACTCCGTAAATGCTTGGATCAATTGCTCCTTGGTCATGCCGAACTTAGCCTCTTCAGGATGGTCCATGATATCCGTTCCCAGTTCAAACACCCCTCCTGGATTATAGCGGCAAGAGATGATCTCCGGTAGTGTCGCAACAGATTGTAGAAAGGCTACATCTTCGTAGGCATCCAAGTTGATAGTCGCTCCTAGCTGACGGGCAAAGACCATCTCTTCAGCCGGTGTATTGTTGGAAGAAAACATGATTTCTTGGCCTGTAAACCCTAATTTTTGTGCCATCAGCAGCTCCACATAGCTAGCACAGTCCACGCCACAGCCTTCTTCTTTGAGGATTTTTAGGATGGCTGGATTAGGGGTCGCTTTGATAGCGAAATACTCCTTAAAGCCTGGATTCCAAGAAAAGGCTTGATGGAGGGCACGAGCTGTCTGCCGGATCCCAGCTTCATCATATAGGTGAAAGGGAGTTGGATAGGTTTCCGTAATTTGTTTTAAATTTTCTCTACTAATAAATGGACGTTTCATGTGAAGATTCTCTTTTCTATCAATTTTATTTAGTATATCACAAGTTTTCCAACAAAAAAAGCCGGTTCCCCGGCTCTTTCTATTAATCGTTGCGTCCAAAAATACGTAAGATATTGATGAACAAGTTGATGAAATCAAGATAGAGTTCCAAAGCCAAAGCAACAACCCATCCATTGGTTGGCTGACCATTGGATTGTTCATAGACATAACGAATCTTTTGGTTATCCCAAGCAGTCAAACCTGCAAAGATGATAACACAAAGAATGCTAAGGACATAATCCATACCAGAGCTTTGTAAGAAGATGTTCGCAATCGAAGCAATGATTATACCAATCAAGGCTCCCATAAATGCTCGTCCCATTCCAGACAAGTCTTTTTTGGTCACACGACCAATAGCTGACATGATGAAGAACATCAAGGCACTAACGACGAAGGCTTTATAAACTGTCGCTTGAGCATAGCGTGCAATGATAAAACTCAAGGTAAAGCCATTCAGAGCTGAATAAGTTAAAAAGAGAGGCAAGGCCATGGGATTGTTTTTCACAGATTGTCTCGAAGCGACCAGGACCAAAATCAATTCAACGGCAATAGCAATATAGTAGACCCATGGAGCCTGAGTTAGAATATATATGAAGGTTTCTTGGAAAAGGGTCATCATCAAAGCTGATACAACAGCTGAGATTCCAACTCCAACTCCAACTAGAGAATAAATTTTGCTATAAAAGCTATTAAGACCACTTTGTTCGTGGATAACGGTTTGTTGATTCATCATCAATCATTCCTTTCAAACTTAAATTATTATGATTTTAACATTTTTCGATGGAAAAGTCTCCTCTTTGACCACTTTTTTCTCATTGGTTCTGAGGCTTCTTTAATCGCCCAGTATTTATCGACCATGGTCACGAGAAAAGATTCCTTGTAGCGAGGTGGAGCAAGCGTCAAGCCCCACATATGTTTGAGGATGATGTCCTCTTCTTTTTTATTGAGGCTTGTTATCTTTTTTGCATTTCGGACAGCTATCCGAGGATATACCCAGGCATGGCTCTTATTGAATTTGACCTGCCGCCAATCGTAGTAAAAAAGATCGTGTAAGAGAGCTCCCCTTGCCGTACTTCTAGTGTCCCAGCCCATCTTCTTAGAAATGCGGTAGCTAGTGTAGCTAACGTGAATGGAATGCTCCAAACGGTTGGAATGAATATGGTGGGGAATTTCCTTTAATTTTTGAAGCTTGGGATGCTGGATCAAATGTCCGACTTCAGCCATATATTCTTTATCTTGTCGATACATGCGTCTCACCTCCTCTATCTGACTAACGCACTATTCTTCAATCATAGAAAAGATCAAAATCCCTGCAGCAACAGCGACATTCAGACTCTCTGCCTGACCTGGCATAGTGATATGAACGAGCTGATCTGCCTTCTCAGCCATCTGATCACTAATACCTTGTCCTTCATTCCCCATGACCAGCACAAAAGCAGGGACTTTCTCCACTTGCTTATAGTCAATAGAATCCTGAGACAAGGTGGTCGCATAGATGGGTAGCTGACTTTCTTCAATGGCTGTTAAGAGTTGCTCTTTAGGCAGACGGATAACAGGAAGATGAAAATGACTCCCCTGCATAGAGCGCAAGGTTTTCATATTATACAAATCTGCTGATTGATCGGTTAGAAGCACCCCGTCAAAGCCTGCTGCGTCAGCAGTCCGAATCATGGTTCCGACATTTCCTGGATCTTGAACATCCTCTAACAATAAATACCGTCCTTGAGCCAGCTGAAGATGCTGGATTGGCTGTATCTTAATTTCTGCCACGATTCCTTGAGGGCTTTTGGAATCAGCAATTTCTGCTAAAACTTCAGGAGTTACGATGGTCACCTTCGTATCTTTCTTGATCTTATCTACAAACTCTTCCAGAACAAATACTTGTTCAATCGGAGCCTGATGATTGATAGCTTCTTCATAAAGATGCCAGCCTTCGATCAGGTAGGAGTCGATTCGGTATTTTTTTTGATGAAGTTTTTTAACTTTTTTGATTCCATTATTGGACTTAGAGGTTATAATATTCATAAGACTATTATACCACATTCACAGGAGGAGCTTCTCCGTCCTGAGTAGGAATTCCATCACAAGGAGGACAAGCATGCAAAAAGTTGAAATGACGGCCCAAGGTCGGGTTCAAGGTGTTGGCTTCCGTTGGGGAGTTTATAGCTTAGCATTAGATATTGGAGGTATTACAGGCCGGGTCTGGAACAATGATGACGGCACAGTCACTATCCTTGCGGCCTGTGAAGACAATGCCCGCATGGCCAAATTTATCCAAGAAATACGAAAAGGTCCTACTCCTTTTTCAAAGGTTGCTTATCTGGACGTCCATCTGGCAAACTTCGAACCCTACAAAGATTTTAAAATTTCAAATTAAGTCCAGAGAACTATTGTTAATTTGATAAAAAAACAGTAGAATAGAAAGGTATTATTTAAAATTAAAGGATTATAACTCGTGAAAAAATATAAACGTTATCTACTTGCTGCTCTCAGCTTGTCTGCTCTCCTCCTCTTAACAGGATGTGTCAGCATTGACAAGACAACCAAACAACCAACCGGTTTCGTCTGGAACCTCATTGGAAAACCGATGGGGGAAGCCATCAATTTCTTTGCGACAGATCTTGGCCTTGGCTTTGGACTGGGGATTATCTTAGTAACCGTAATCGTTCGAATCATCATCTTCCCTCTAGGTATTTATCAATCTTGGAAAGCAACCTACCAGTCTGAGAAGATGAACTACCTCAAACCAATCTTTGCGCCGATCCAAGAACGCATCAAAAATGCGGAGACTCAAGAAGAGAAATTATTGGCCAACTCTGAATTGATGGATGCTCAAAAAGCAAATGGTGTCAGCCCATTCGGCGGCATTGGCTGTTTGCCTTTGTTGATTCAAATGCCTTTCTTCTCTGCCCTTTATTTTGCAGCTCAATACACTCCTGGTATTAGCAAGGACTCTTTTCTTGGTATTGGTCTCGGTTCAAAAAGTCTTGCTTTAACCTTAGTTGTTGCTGTTCTTTACTACATTCAAAGTATGCTCTCTCTCCATGGTATCGAAGATGAAAACCAAAGAGAAACTATGAAGAAAACAGCTCTCGTAAGCCCAATTATGATTGCCGTCTTCTCTTTGATGGCGCCAGCTGGTGTCACTCTCTACTGGGTAGTCGGTGGTTTCGTACAGATTATTCAACAATTTGTCATCAACTACCTCATCCGTCCAAGATTACGGAAACAAGTTGCTGAGGAATATAAAAACAACCCTCCAAAAGCTCCAGCATCCAATGGACGTCGTGTAAAAAAAGATATCACACCTACTAATCCAACCAACGCTAAACGTTCCCTTCCAACTAACGGAAACAAAAAACGAAACGCTGGAAAACAACGCAACCGTAACTAACACTAGCAAAAAGGCCGAGATATCATCTTGGCTTTTCCATTTCTACAAAAAAATGAGAGTGACTCACTCTCATTTTTTATTCTGTTTTTTCAACGTTTAAGATTTTCACTTGGTAGCTTCCTGCTGGAGTTTCAATCGTCACAGTGTCCCCTGTTTTGTTACCAATTAAGGCATGACCGATTGGACTTTCATTTGAGATCTTACCAGCAAAAGCATCCGCTCCAGCTGAACCAACAATAATGTAAACATCTTCTTCGTCTTCGCCAATTTCTTGCACGGTAACTGTTTTTCCGATCGCTACTTCATCAACAGCGACAGCATCGCTGTCGACAATTTCAGCATAACGTATCTTTGTTTCGAGGCTGGAGATTTGCCCTTCAACAAAAGCCTGTTCGTCTTTAGCTGCTTCGTATTCACTGTTTTCTGAAAGGTCTCCGTAAGAACGAGCAATTTTAATCCGCTCTACAACTTCTGGACGACGAACTAATTTCAATTCTTCTAATTCTAGTTCTAACTTTTGCTTTTCAGCTAGGGTCATTGGATAGGTTTTTTCTGCCATATTTCTTTCTCTTTTCTATTATTTTTTCGAACTAAAAAGGTGTGGCATGCCACATCCTCCTTAGTTTGAGCTGCTTTCTGTTAATTTGCTATTCACGTGTTCTTCCACGTTTTTAGTGTGTTCCTCATAAGTTTTTGCAAAATAGACTTCCCCAGTCTCTACATTTGCTACAAAGTAGAGGTAGTCTGTCTTGCTTGGGTTAACGGCTGCTTCAATTGCAGATACCCCTGGACTATCTACTGGACCAGGCATCAAACCAGTATTCTTGTAGATATTATAAGGTGAATCAATATTGGTGTCAATCGTTGCGTCTTCTTTTAGAGTCGTCTTCTTGCCTAATTGACCTTGTGCGTACAAGATGGCAATATTACTTTGAAGAGGCATGTCTTGATTCAAACGGTTATAAAAGACGCTTGCAATATCCTTGCGATCTTTATCGGTAGCACCTTCTTTTTCAATCAAAGAAGCCAGCGTCAATGCCTCATTGACATCAATATTTTTAGCTTCCATGGTATCATAGTAGGCTGAAAGATTTTGGTCCATTGCAGCTAACATCTGGTCTACAAGATCTTCCATTTTACTATCTTTTCCATAGCCATAAGTAGCTGGGAAGAGATATCCCTCCAAGCGGTAGCGTACGCCACTTTCTTTGGACGGCAAGGTTGCTAGTAACTTAGGATATTTGGCTACCATCTTTTCAATAAAGGCATCATCTTGGATGACTTTTAGGAATTTTTCTTGCGTATACGGAGTCTTGGCACCAGATTTGGAGCTCGCATCCACAGAAACCACTTCCGCGATTTGATCAATCGTGTAGCCCTCAGGAATTGTAATTTTTCCTAAGACTGGTGGTTCCGGAGTTTTAGATCCTTGCTCTTGCAATTTTTGAATAATGGTATCGAGATCCATACTTTTTTGAAGATTGAAATAACCGGATTGGAAGTTCCCATAATTCTTGAACTTGGTGTAATAGTTGAAGAACTGGCCATTCTTAATCAAGCCTTTTTTCTCCAAAATAGTCCCAATTTCACGATTGCTAGAACCAGCAGGAATTTCAACGGTTACAAACTCTGTAGCCTTGGCATCCATAGCATTTAAGTTAGATTGAACATAGGTCACTGCAAAAATTCCAGTTGCAACCATTAAGACAAAAAGAATTCCTAGAACCGTCAAGACGATTCGTTTCGCAATGGTGTTCTGCTTTTTCTTTTTCTGAACGCGTTGATCCCGATCCTTGCGCGAAAAACTAGATACAGGTTTTTCTTTTCTCGAAACAGCCACAGGCTGACTTGAGCTTTCTGCTTCTCGAGTTGGCTCTTTGATTGGTAGAGGTGTTTCTTCTTGGTTCTCTTCGGCTACTTCCTGAATTGCAGGAACCTCTGTAACCTCTGGTACTTCTACTTTTTCTACTTTCTCTGGAATCTCTACGGTTTCCTGAACTTCGGACTCTTCTGACACAAGCTCAGAAAGTGCCCCTTCCGTCTCGTCTTCTTTGATTTCTGGAATAGTGATTTCTTGAACAGGTAAGTCATTTTCTTTTTTTACCTGTACAATCTGTTTATTGGCTTCTTCAAGATCACGGAGAATCCGCTCTTTGAAGCTTAATAATTTCTCATTCTCTTGTTGGTTTTCAGTCAAATACTTGACCCCCCTTGTCATAATCCTTAATATTATATCTTAAAAGGGATAGAAAAGCAATAGGAACGAGGCTTGAGGGCCTTAAATCCTATTGATCAGTTACTTGATGGGACCTCCCATACTAAATCGTACCAGACTTCCCCAGCATAGTTAGAGGCCGAGCGTCCTTCGTTTACAAAGCCGTTCCTTTCATAATACTCAATCAAGTAATCATGACAGGTCAAACTAACCCCTTCCCGTCCTTCTTCTAAGGCAAGATTCTTCATGGCTTCAAGTAGTGCTTTCCCAACTCCTAAACCTTGGGCAGACTGAGAAATCGAAAGACTCGTAAGGGTAATATAACCTCCTGGTAGATGGGACTCGTCCTTTACGTCTGCCGTAAAAGAATGGTCATCAACATATCTAGTTTGTGTCACTGGGCCTTCTAGATAGCCAAGAATTTGGCCATCCTTTTCAGCGACTATAAAGCTATTATTAAACGTTTCAATATGTTTTGCAAGCACTGTCTTATCTATTGCTTCTTCTGGACTAAAATTTTCTAGTTCTATGGCAACGATGGCTTTTAAATCATCAATAGTTGCACGACGAATGTTCATTTTTCTTCCTTTCTATAGGGGCAAGTACCACATTAGTTGATACCCCTCAACTCCTTCTTCCTTATCCCCTATCTCTAGTTGGAAATCATTCATTTCAAAATACGGAATCAACTCCTCCTGGCAGGTCACATGGATCTCTAACAAGGATTCTTGAGCTACAAGAGACTTGAGTGTGGCGAGTAGCAAGGTGCCAAACCCTTGTTTTCTAAAGTCTGGAAGAATTTCCAACCACAATAATTTTAAAGAGGGATTCTCGAATTGTTCATCCATCTGAATCAGGCAAGTTCCAATCACTCGCCCTTCAAATTCCAAGACCAGGGTCCTAAACCCATTCAGTTCTTGTAGCTTCTCTCTTTGAAAAGAAAAATTTTGGGACGTGATCTGTTCGATCTCATCCCAATCATTTTCTTTAGCAAACCGAATCCTAACGCTTGGTTGCATGGTATCTCCTTATTGAACGTTATTGGTCAAGTTCCCAAGCAAACGTTCAAATGAATATTCATAGGTCTGGATATCTCCTGCTCCCATGAAGACATAAACAGCATTGTCATAATCCAAGAGTGGAGAAACATTTTCAGCTGTAATCACACCGGATTTCTTGATAATTTTTTCTTCTAGATCTTCGACTTTGACATCCCCATGATCCACTTCGCGAGCTGATCCATAAATCTGTGCCAAGTAGACCGCATCTGCCTGGTTCAAGGCATCCGCAAACTCATCCAAGAGGGCAATCGTCCGAGTAAAGGTATGAGGTTGGAAGACCGCTACGATTTCCTTACTTGGGTATTTTTGACGGGCCGCATCCAAAGTGGCAATAATCTCAGTTGGATGGTGGGCAAAGTCATCAATGATGACGGTATCGTTGACAATCTTTTCTGTAAAGCGACGTTTGACCCCACCAAATGTTTTTAAGTGTTCCCGAACCAAATCAAGATCGAATCCAGCTATATAAAGCAAACCAACGACTGCTGTTGCATTCATGATATTGTGACGTCCAAAGGATGGGATTTGGAATTGTCCCAAATCTTCTCCACGGAAGTGAACACTAAAGATTGATCCCGTAGTAGAACGCAAGAGATCACTGGCTACAAAATCATTGCCTTCTTTTTCAAATCCATAGTAGTAAATCGGAGCCTTGGCTGTGATCCGACGAAGTTCAGGATCTTCACCATAGATGAACAAGGCTTTGGAAATTTGTTTGGCATAATCATTGAAGGCATTAAAGACATCTTCTAAGCCAGTAAAGTAATCAGGATGGTCAAAGTCAATATTGGTGATGATTGAATACTCTGGGTGGTAAGGCATGAAGTGACGTTCGTACTCGTCTGATTCAAAGACAAAGTACTTAGCACCTTTCGAACCACGACCAGTTCCATCCCCAATCAAATAGCTAGTATCTGTGATATTAGACAGAACGTGAGACAAAATCCCTGTAGTAGAGGTTTTCCCGTGAGCTCCTGCTACTCCCATGCTGACAAAATCACGCATAAATTCACCCAAGAATTCATGGTAGCGTTGATAGGTATAGCCTTGAGCATCTGCATAAGCAATCTCTACGTTGTTCTCAGGTTTAAAGGCATTTCCAGCGATCAAGATTTGATCTCCAGTAAGATTTTCTTCGCTGAATGGTAGGATGGTAATCCCTGCTTGTTCTAGACCTCTTTGAGTAAAGTAATATTTCTCTACATCAGATCCTTGTACAGTGTGTCCCATCTGATGGAGCATGAGAGCCAAGGCACTCATACCAGCTCCTTTTATTCCGATAAAATGAAATGTTTTTGACATAGTTTCTCCTCTCGCTAGTCCAGATTGGTCACATTGAGTTCTTGTTTAATGAGTCTCGTTGGAATGTTTTGTTGATCCTTGTTATAGATTTGACTCTTTTTCAAGAAATCAAAATTATTTTTTTGGGGTTTCTCTTCTTGGTGGGATTCTTGAACTGGATGTTCCTCAGCACCTTCTAAAAGTATCAATTGCTCTTGTTTCAGTCGCTCACCATATTTGATCAATTCACCTGGATTTTCTTTTTGAAAAGGAGCTGTCGGCTTCCCTTTTGGCATGAAAGAAGGGGTGAATTTTTTACGATTGGGTTTAGATGCAATATCTGCTGTTAAATACGGAGCCGTCCGCTTCTTTTTCAAATCGGCACGCGCTGCTTCCCGAGCTTCCTCTGCGTAGCGATTCGCCGGGCTCTTTTTATCAACAGGCTCCTTGAAATCAGGAGTCATTGGCTGCCTTCTTGACTTAGGCACTTCAAATGGTTTTTGAAGGGATTTTTGTAGATTTTTTTGATAAGGTTGCTCTGCTACCTTTCTAGTAGCAATCGGCTCCCATTCTAAATAGTTTTTATCTGTATACTCCCCAAGAATATTACTAATGAAGTCCCCATCATCATATAAATTCATATGGGGCATTTGAGTTAGCATCAATTCATCATCTGCTACTTGAGGGAAATGCTTATCCGTCATCCTATTTCTTCCTTTCGACACTTCATTAATTATAAACTATTCATTTTATTTTTCAAGTTATTCTACCGAAATACCCAAAATTTCCCGAATTTCTTCAATAGAAAGACTGGAGCGCGTTTCGGTACCATCTAATATGGTAGAAACTAAATGACGTTTACTGGTCTGGAGCTCTTGAATTTTTTCTTCGATGGTCCCACGAGTAATCATTCGGTAAACCTCAACATTCTTATCTTGTCCCATTCGATGGGCACGACCAATGGCTTGATCTTCTACCGCAGGGTTCCACCATAGGTCAACTAAAATAACCGTGTCAGCACCTGTCAAATTCAAGCCAACTCCACCTGCTTTCAAGGAAATGAGAAAGGCATCCCCTTGACCGGAGTTAAATGCGTTAGTCATATCTTGGCGCTCATTAGCTGGCGTAGATCCTGTGATTTTAAACGAAGTCATCTTCAGAGCATCCAACTCTTTTTCAATGATATCCAACATGCCCCTAAATTGTGAGAAGATCAACACTCGTTGGTTTCCATCTTTGATCTGCTCTAGCAATTCTCGAAGGCTATCCAGCTTCCCACTTTCTCCAGTATAGTCCTCTAAAAAGAGGGATGGAGTATCACAAATCTGACGAAGACGCATCAAACCAGATAAGATTTCCATCTTACTGCGATTGAGTTCCTCTTCAGAAGAGCTTAGAATGCGGTCTTGCATTTGCTTCAACTGGGCTAAATAGATCGTTTTTTGATCGTCAGCCAATTCATTCTTATAGGTCATCTCAATCAAATCTGGAAGCTCCTGCAAGACTTCACTTTTTTTCCGTCTCATGATAAAGGGCTTGACGTATTGAGAAATAGTCGCTGGACTCAATTGTTTAAATTCTTTTTTACCCGGAAACAAACCAGGAAGAACAATTTGGAAAATCGACCAGAGTTCCTCTACATGGTTTTCTATTGGCGTTCCCGACAAAGCAAAGGTATGAGGAACATCGAATTTCCGTAAGTATTGAGCAATCTTGGTTTGGGAATTTTTCATGACCTGGGCTTCATCCAAGATTAAATATTGGTACTGATTTTTTTCGTATTGCTCTACGTCCTGGCGGAAGGAAGCGTAACTGGTAATTGCTACCTGAGGGTTGCTTGCAATCACCTCGTCTCGACTTGCTTTGAGGCCATAGATGACCTCCACTTCCATTTGTGGAGCAAACTTTTCGAATTCCTCTTTCCAATTATAGATTAGACTAGATGGGGCTAAAATCAAAATCTTAGAATCCGCCGTCGCAACACTTGAGAGAAAGGCAATGGTCTGGAGGGTCTTTCCAAGCCCCATATCATCTGCCAAAATCCCCCCAAAACCATAGTGATTGAGCATGGATAGCCAGCGGACTCCGACTTCCTGATAATCTCGAAGTTTAGCAGTTACTTGTAGCTTACCTAATGGAAATTGCTCTGGATGAATCAAATCATGAGCCAAGTGACGAAACTCTTCAGAAAATTGGACATTGTCAGCTGACTCAAATAACTGGGAGAGCTGGAATGCTGCAATGCGATTGGTTTGTAACTGACCTGTTTTTGTCTTCTTTGCACGAAGATTCAATAAGGTCTGACTGATCCGCTTGGTTTCTTCATCAAAGATTAGAACCTTTCCTGATTGACTGATATAATAGTCATTCTTCTCAACCAAGGCACTCATAACTTGCTCAATCTCAGAGGGATCAATGGAGTCAAATTCAAAACCAATCTCAAGGAGGCGACCACTGGTTTGAATAGCAATCGTCGGCTTTTCAACCTGATACAAGTCTAACAACTTGTCCGAAACTTCGACCTCTCCCAGTTCTTCAAACAAGGGAAGGGTCCGCTGAAAGAAGGGATAGATCTGCTTGGGAAGGAGGGGAGCTCGTTTGGATTGAAATTGATTGGTAAAGCCAGCTGTCAAGATGGTTTCAAAAACCAAACGTTCCTTATCAAAATTACTGGAATAAGGCAGATCCTTAAGTTCTTTCTCAGATCGAACGATGCGGTCCTCGTAGACAAAAACTAGATCCAGTAGCACTTCTCCTTGCTCCGATAAATCAAAAGCAAAGTGAGGTTGAAAATCGTGAATATAGAAATTACTTGGTGCTTTCACCTCACCAATTTTCCTGAATTGCTCTAAGCTATAGGTTAATTTGGTCTGATCAGACAAATCAAATTGAACATGTCTTTTCTGATCACTGGAAAGGGGTAAACTCTGCACAGCCTCAATCAAAATCTTTTGAAGCGGTGATATTTGGTAAAAATGACCATTCGCCAAAAGAAAGCGACCTTCCACCATTTTATAAGAAGCCACTTGGACCTGTAGTTCGATAAACTCCTTCATTTCCACTACTTGGAAAGAAAACAAGCCGGAATCTTCCTGGAGTTCTTGAAAGAATACTTCCTGATAGGTATCCAGTCCAACTTCAAGGGTAAAGGACGGTAGGTCCATCAATAATTGCACAGCTTCTTCAAAGAAGCTCATTGGAAAGTAAAGATGACGTCCACCATTTGGAAAGAAGAGGGCATCATGCACCGTATCTCCCGATAACAAGCCTTCTAAGAATCGAATCAAGGCACGACTCTCAGGGTCAAAGGCTGCATAGGAAATCGGCTCGTAATAACTTTTTCCAATCGCAAAATGGGACTGTTTTCTGATAGCTTGCAAGAAAGCTACAACATCCCGCACCACATAAGATCTCTCATCCGGTCTACGATAGATACGTAGGGTCCACAAAAACTGACCGGAAAAGTCGTCTATATGACCGGTTGCTGAGAGACCAAATCGGACTTCTTTGCTTTCAATTTTTGGTAGGACTTGATCTAAAAACAAACTTCCAAAAGATACTTTTTCCTTTGTTTCTTGACTTTCTGTTGCATCTTGCTCCAAACCAAGCAAGAGTTCCTTCCCTTCTTCATCATTTTTTAAAAAGGCTTCTCCTGCGGCTAAATGCACACAGAATTTTTTCTTCTGGAAAAACTCACAACTACAAAAAATTGCTTGATCATCTAGACTATAGCGGAGGGACTCATTTTCAATTCTAAAATAGAGGTACTGATTCTTCATTTCCTGTAGGGTTACTTTTCCGTTTTCATAAAGAAGAATTCCTTCTGAACGGATTTTCCCAGGAATTAATTTTGCCATATTTACCACCTTATGTTTATCTCTTTATTATATCATATCCCTTCTAAAATAGAAAAAAAGACAAAGAATTGTAAAGAATTCAATGCCTGATTTTACTATCACCTACTCTACTTTTTTTCCATTCAAATTAAAGAAGAAGTATTCTTAGAAACTTCCCGTAGGTGAGTACGGACGTCAGCGAACTTCTATGAAGTTCCATGACTTAGTTTTGGACCTAAGGTTCCAAAACTCCCGAGTGCTAGAAACAATCTTGTTTCTAGCACTTTACTCACGGTGGAAAGTTTCAGATCTACTTGAATGACTCCAAAAATAAAAGTCATTATTTGAATTATAGCTAGCTATTTTATGTTAAAAATGGTTTGTTTAGATTCTAAAAGGAACACCAGGTGTGTTCCTTTTATTTTACTCTCTTATAACCTTCTTTTTTGAGGTTCTTGATATGATCGGAATAATCGGCCAGTTCTCCAATCGTTTTTTTCTCACCATTGGCTTTATTTAAGGCTTCAACATCTAAGTCTTGGTAGATGATCTTGCTATGAATCATCAACCCGTTCTCTTTCGTACGAGTCACATCTGTTGTATAGCCTGAAATTCCTTTTTTAGGATCAACAATTTCTTTTTTAATATATTCGAATTCAGAATCATCTTCAATATTTAAATTAAAATTATCAGCCCAAAACTCTTCAGAGATCATTTGATTGGATCTATGTCGAATCGTCACTCGAACAAGACTATCTGTATAGTTTTTCTCGTAGGTCTCTTCTCTTTCAACGCTACAAGCTGTTAGTCCCAGAAATACAAAGAATGAGACAAGCAGCATGAGTCCTTGTTTCAAAATTTTCATAAACACCTACTTCCGTTTCCGAGCAATCAAATGGATTGGGGTTCCTTCAAAGACAAAGGCTTTCCGAATTTGATTTTCTAAGAAACGAAGATAAGAGAAGTGCATGAGCTCTTCTTCATTGACAAAGACTACAAAGGTTGGTGGCTTGGTAGCAACCTGAGTCGCATAGAAGATTTTCAGACGTTTTCCTTTATCTGTCGGCGTCGGATTAATGGCGATGGCATCCATAATAACATCGTTTAAGACAGCTGAAGGAATCCGTGTATTTTGGCTTTCACTGATCTGCTTGATCATATCTGGTAACTTGTGCAAGCGTTGTTTGGTCAAAGCAGAGACAAAGATAATAGGTGCATAAGATAAGTATTGGAATTGATCTCGAATATCATCTTCCCATTGCTTCATGGTGTGGTTATCCTTTTCAAGGGTATCCCACTTATTGACCACGATGATCATCCCTTTCCCAGCTTCATGGGCAAATCCGGCAATCCGCTTATCGTACTCGCGGATTCCTTCTTCTGCGTTCAAGACCATCAAGACCACATCCGAGCGATCGATAGCCCGCATAGCCCTCATCACAGAATATTTCTCTGTATTTTCATATACTTTACCAGATTTTCGCATTCCGGCTGTATCAATCATGGTGTACTCTTGGCCTTCTGCATCGGTGAAATGGGTGTCAATCGCATCCCGCGTAGTCCCTGCTACAGGACTGGCAATGACGCGGTCTTCCCCAAGGATGGCATTGATCAGACTAGATTTTCCGACATTTGGGCGGCCAATC
The DNA here is from genome assembly GCF_905372335.1 of Streptococcus sp. A12. Lineage (GTDB taxonomy): Bacteria > Bacillota > Bacilli > Lactobacillales > Streptococcaceae > Streptococcus. Next base: position 7,210 of record NZ_CAJPOU010000001.1, on the reverse strand, counting down.
AAGCTGAACTTAATGACATCTGGATTTTCTGGCTCCCGATCCGTCGGAAGGTTTTCAACAATAGCATCCAAGACATCCCCTGTACCAATCCCGTGCACAGATGACACTGGCAAGGGTTCTCCCAAGCCAAGAGCATAGAAATCATAGATGTCAGTTCGCATCTCTGGATTATCGACTTTATTGACTGCTAAAATGACTGGTTTATGGGTCTTGTAGAGCATCCGAGCCACATACTCATCTGCATCGGTAATCCCTTCTTTTCCAGATACGACAAAGACAATGACGTCTGCTTCATCCATGGCAATCTCCGCTTGGTGCTTGATTTGCTCCATGAAAGGTGCGTCCACGTCATCAATCCCGCCAGTATCAATAATACTAAATTGGTGGTTGAGCCACTCAGCCGTTGCATAAATACGGTCCCGAGTAACCCCTTCGACATCCTCGACAATGGAAATCCGCTCACCGGCAATCCGGTTAAAGAGCGTTGACTTCCCGACATTTGGACGTCCTACAATGGCAACAGTAGGTAAAGCCATGGTGTCCTCTTTTCTCTTATTTTTCTAGTTGGTGTTTCTTTAATAATTCTGCCGTAGCAGCTGGTTCTTCCTGTCCAAATTGGGCAGCCAAGCGTTGGCTCCAAGTATCCGTTGCCCGTGCTCCAGCATAGGTAGTCTGTACTCGATCAAAGACTTCAATCACTTCAGGAGTCTGCTCCTGGTAACTTTCTTCGAAGACAACAGCTTCCAAAGGAAGGCGGGGCTTCATAGGATGGTTCTGATTCGGCACTCCTAAAGCCATCCCAAAGACAGGATAGGTGTAGTCTGGTAAGTTAAATAGTTTCGCCACTTCAGCTGCTTCATACCGAACCAAACCAATAATGACTCCTCCGTAGCCTAGACTTTCAGCAGCCAGCAAGGTATTCTGACCTGCCAAGGCCGCATCTACAGAAGTAATCAATAAATTATCTGGTCCTTCTGGATGGAATTGATCCGTATGCATCCGAACCCCTTTTTCAGCTCGGTTGAGGTCTCCTACAAACAGTAAGAAAACAGAGCATTGACGAATCGCCTCCTGAGGGACCAATTGATAGAGAGCATCTTTCTTTTCCTGGCTTCTCACTAAGATAATGGAATAAGACTGGAAGTTCTTCCAAGAGGAAGCCATCTGTCCTGCTGTTAGAATCGCTTGAAGGTCTTCCTCTTTGATGTCCTCCTCCTTAAAGCGACGGACAGAGGAATGAGATTTCATCAAATCAATAACGGTATTCATCGGCGATTTTCTCCTTCTAGGCGCACTTCTTTAGCCAGGAACTTAATTCGCTCCATAACACGTTTGGCTTGCCAAGTCTCATCTCCATTCCGAGATGTAGCAAAATGACGTTCCAAATCTTCAAAATTGAAATTCGAAGTAAAGAAGGTTGGAAGAATCTCCTGCATCCGATGTTGCAAAATCACTTGCAAGACTTCATCCCGGACCCAAGGCGACATCTGCTCTGCCCCAATATCATCAAGAATCAAAATTTCAGCCTTCTTGACCTGATCCAACATCTCTTTAACCTGGCCTGTATTAATGGCATTTTTGACATCGATGACAAAGCTTGGGAAATGTAGAATGGTGGAGGAAGCCTGACGTTTTTCAGATAAGTCATGAGCAAGAGCTGCCATCATATAGCTTTTCCCAACTCCGAAATCTCCGTATAGAAAAATTCCTTTCCGGGCTTGAGGATAGGAAGCAACAAAATTGGCTAACTCTTCAAAGGCTCCAAAACGTCCCCGATCATCCAAGTCGACTTTCGCTAAGGAAGCTTCCTTCAAGGTGCTTGGCAAGTTGATCAGTTGCAAGCGTTTATTGATAGCAGCTTGTTTTTGTGCCTCGATCAACTCAGGTGTCTCTTCATAGGAAACATCCGCATAGCCCTCATTCATGACCAATACAGGCTTATACCCTCTTGCAATATAATCTTCATCCCCGAGGACAAAACGATTCCGTTCACTGATGTATTGGTTAAATTTGGAAATGCTACGACGGATTTCTGCTTCCGACAAGGCTTCCTTTTGAATAAAGTTTGCAATCTCAGGTTCGGCGAGAATTTGAGCTACCAATTCTTCATAATTGAACTGCTGTGATCGATTCATCTGGGACATGGTTTTCCCTACGCTCTCCATTTACTCCCCTCCTTGATTTAATTTCTCGAGCAAGGCCCGTTTTTGTTGTTCCAGATCAGCCTGTTCTTCCTGGCTGGTCTGATTGGTATAGTTAGGCTGACTCCACTTAGGAACATTGGTTTTTCCAGTCGCTTGTCCATTCTTAGTCGCTTTCTCTTTTGCTTTTTGTGCATGGGAGTCTTGGCGCTGGCGGATCTTCAGGACAGCCTCTTCAGCCGTTTTAATTCCCTCATACGCAAAATCATTCCCAACTTTCAAGGCATATTTTTCATTAAGATTGGCAGAAGCAACCCTATTAAAGGTCAACAACAAGATCACGTTTATGACTTCATCTAATAGGCCTAACTGGGCCAAATCAGAAATCGCTTGACGCTCAGATTGGGTCACGACAGCCTTACGTGCTTTTTTAATTCCTGCTAAAAATTGACGACTGGTCTTATTTTTTGCTTCCCGGATAATGGCTCTTTCCTGCGGAGTGAACTCATCCTTACCTTTTTCCTGTGGTTGTTGGGTTAATTTCTGTCTCATCCGCTTGGTCGAAATGAGCCTATTAGCCGCTGTCTCCTTGGCCAAGAGATAGGTCTCATACCAAGTCCAATTCTTCTCTTCTGTGATAGCATAGAGAAGCAAGATGTCTTCTTGTTCGTTCTCAAAACGGAGACCATCTCGCGCCATTAATTGTTTAAAGTGCTCCAAACTGAAGGAAGATGTTTTCCTCTGAGGGGTCGAAACACTATCAATCCCAAAGACAGAGGCAAAGTTTACCTTCCGTTTCTCGCCCTCAGGTTTTTCAGGAAGCAAGTCACGAACTGCCACTTCTCCTATTTTTTTCTCCAGCAATTTCTGATAAGCAACATTGGCAAAAAATTGATCTGCTTCTAGCGGAGGCACAAATCGGAACTGAAGTCCTTCTTCTGTTTCATAAACTTCTAATAAATTCATGGCAATCAAGCGGTCTAGACTTTCGAGAAAATGAGCAAAACCTAGATCCAGATGATTTAAAATGACAGCAATCAGCCGTTTTTCTTTCCCCTGATCATAGAGACTCAGCAGAAAAGTATATAATTGACTTGCTTGAACACCTAATATTGGTCCATACAGATGCGTAAAGGAGGCTCCTGTAGGCGCCAAATAATTATTCTGCAAGAAAGAAAATGAAGTATTGGGCTTCATCTATTTTTCCTTTTTCTTCTTCGTTCCTTTGGTAATCTGTTTTAAGAGACTTTCCAATTCACCAACATCCTTGAAACTACGATAAACACTCGCAAAGCGGACATAGGTAATTTCGTCCAACTCTGCTAACTCGTCCATGACCAGTGATCCGATGTAGTCACTCTGGATCTCATTTTCACTCTGGCTTCGAATCTTTTGTTCGATGCGCACCACAATTTCCTCAATTTCGTCACTCGATACGGGACGTTTCTGAGCTGATCGAATAATCCCATTAAATATTTTATCTCTAGAAAACTGTTCCCGGGTGCCATCTTTTTTCACCACAACAAGAGTCCGCTCTTCTACTCGTTCATAAGTGGTGAAGCGATGATGACATTCATCACATTCTCTTCTTCTACGAATCGTTTTCCCATCTTCTGCCTGGCGACTATCTACAACACTAGACTTGTTTCCGCCACATTTTGGACACCGCATGGACACCCTCCTTATCGTTTCTTAATACTTTATTCTATCATATTTAGGGCTAAAGTGAAAGCAAGCGAAACAAAGAAAATCCCTAGCCTCCTAAAGGCATAGGGATTTGAATCTTATGGTAAATGCAAGTCAGCTGACAAACCATAATGGTCGCTGACGAGAGGTTGGTTGGAACCATCAAACACAACTTCTAGTCGTTCGATAACCCATTCTTTTGAAGTGAAAACATAATCAATCCGCAAAGGTACCTGATTATCATCCCATCCATCAATTCCAGGACCTACTGTGTAAGTCCCCTTGGTCTGACGGGCTTCAATAAAGCTATCTTGAAGAGCTAGCGGACTCGCTAAAATGGCCTCATAGCCTTCTTGCCCAGCAGGATTATTAAAGTCTCCAGCTAAAATCAAGGGATTTTGCAATTGGCTAAAGCGCTCTTCTAAACGTGCCCACTCTTGTTGGAAACCTTTGTCCCACCAAGAAAGGTGGACACTGGCAACCGCAATTTCTTTCCCATCAACTTGGGTTTCTGCAATGGCAATCCGTCGTGTATGATAATCTGTTGGATCATTCACATCTGAAACCAAGAGTTCGCTTGCCTGGATTGGGGTACGTGATAGAACTGCTACACCTTCATGATAACGGTCATAACCGATATGGTTGTAAGCCCAGGTCCAGTGGTAGCTCAATCCTTCTTCTTCTAATTTTTCAACTAAACAACGAACATAGTGATCCTGATGGATCGGCTCCGCAGAAGGAGTTGGATGATATAAGTTATTAACTGGAACAACTGGACTTTCGATGGCCTGATTGATTTCTTGGAAACAAATCAGATCGTATTGCTTTTCAATAATGTCTGTTACTAAGTCCTCGAATTTTTGTTGGGGATTTTCTTCCATCCAACTATGAGTGTTTAAAGTTAAAAATTTCATGATCCTACTCTCCTAATAGAGAATTCCTTGTATCCAATGGATACAAGGAATGACTCTCATAGATTATAATTCAACTTTAGCAACCACAGCATCTGCTGGAAGTTGACCAGTTTGTGTAAGAGTGACAGATTGAATAGCTGCAGCATTTGTGAAGACTACAACTGTTGTAGTTGCACGTCCAGCTTCACGAATAGCATCCAAATCTGCTTCTACCAATAAATCTCCCGCTGCCACTGTTTGTCCTTCTTCTACCTTCACTGTGAAAGGTTTGCCTTCCAAACTTACAGTATCAAGACCGATATGAACGAGAACTTCAAGACCTGATTCTGTTACCAAACCAAGGGCATGTTTGGTAGGGAAGACGCTTGTCACCTTACCAGCTACTGGTGAAACAATCTGACCATTTGCTGGTTCAACTGCAAATCCGTCACCCATCATTTTTTGTGAGAAGACTGGATCTTGAACTTTTTCTAATTCAATGACTTGTCCTTCAGCAACTGAGTGAACTTCTTCTGTCACCCCTTTAAAGGCAACTTCCGCTTGTTGAGTCGCTGTCTGCTGACTTGGAAGAGTTTCAGGAATCACTTCACCTGAATCTAACAAATCTTGGATATCTGATTTCAATACGTCAGCTTTTGGACCGTAAATCGCTTGGACCCCTTGTCCTTTCATGACAAGTCCCATAGCTCCTTCAGCTTTCCATTGTTCTTCTGTTCCAACTTTAGTTTCGTCCTTAACAGTCACACGAAGACGAGTCATACATGCATCCACATCGACGATGTTGGCACGTCCACCAAGAAGGTTAATGATGTTAACTGCTTGAGAAGCTGCAGCTACTTTACCTGAACCTGAAGTTTCAGACTCATCTGATCCACCTTCAGCTTGTTCGTAGTTTCCGTTACGTCCAGGAGTTGCGTAGTTAAATTTCTGGATCATGAAGTTTGCAATGAAGTACATGATCACTGCAAAGAGAACAGTTACCCAGATAAAGTTAATGATATCCATACCAATACCGGCTTTAATGGTCATTGGTGTACGAGTCAAGAACTCAATAGATCCAAATGAATGGACACGGAGATTGACGACATCTGCCATCGCGAAGGCTGCACCTTGTACCACTGCATAAACGAGGTAAAGAGGCATAGCTACGAACATAAACATGTACTCGATTGGTTCTGTAACCCCTGTGAGGAAGGTTGCAAGAGCAGTCGCAATCATCATCCCTTTGTATTTGTGTTTCTTATCAGGGTCTACATTACGGTAAATGGCAAGGGCAACCCCCATCAAGATACCGAATGAACCGATCATTTGTCCCACTTTGAAACGAGCAGGTGTAAAGGTATCCAATAATTGTTGGTATGTAGCAGGGTCAGAAACTTTTGTATTTCCTAAGTCTGTGATCCAAGCCAACCAAAGTGGATCTTGACCAAATACATTTTTACCTTGATCAATACCAGTTAGAATATGATAAGTACCACCCAATTGCGTATAGTTGATTGGAATGGTCAACATGTGGTGAAGACCGAATGGAAGCAAGAGACGTTCCAAAGTACCAAAGGCAAATGGTGCTAAGATTGGAGCAGTCTCTTTTGAGTTAGCAATCCAAATACCAAAATTGTTAATTCCTGTTTGGACTACTGGCCATAAGAATGACAAGACAAGAGCCACAATTACAGAACGAAGGATAACGACAAAAGGAACAAACCGTTTCCCGTTAAAGAATGATAGGGCATCTGGTAACTTGCGGTAGTTGTAGTATTTATTAAAGGCTGTTGCCCCTACAAAACCAGCAATAATCCCAACGAAAACACCCATATTCAAGGCAGGTGATTCTAAAACACTCGTAAAGTAATCAGCAACCTTGATAGATCCACCAAGAAGAGTATGAACTTGTGCTTTTGGATCTTTCAGCATATCTCCTGTTACACCGAACATCACACCAGTGATACGGTTGATCAGGATAAAGGATAGACCTGCCGCAAAGGCACCACCTGCACGTTCTTTTGCCCAGCTACCACCGATAGCCAATGCAAAAAGAATGTGAAGGTTAACGATAACCCCCCAACCGATTTGTTCAAGAACACCACCGGTAGTTACCAAGAAACCAAGTTCTGGGTTAATCATTGCAATCGTTTTACCAAGACTGATCATCAGACCCGCCGCCGGCATAACTGCAACGACCACCATCAACGCTTTACCGAATTTTTGCCAAAATTCAAAGCTAAATAGACTTTTGAATGATTGTTTATTCATCATTCGACCTCCTTATAAATTTGAAATGCCCGTCATATAAGAAAACGTTTGCATATCTCACCTACTATTATACCACTTTTTTTCTTTTTGTAAAGCCCTTACATCTGCATTTTTAATTCACAAACTTTATACATAAAGGCCTTGGAAAGCCTATTATTTAAGAAAACGTTTGCTTCTTTCACAATTTTTTTAAAAAAATTTTTTAAAAATTTTCTT